>NZ_QSCK01000008.1:130770-131791 GCF_003463035.1 Roseburia sp. OF03-24
CATTTCACTTTTTGTTCTACATATTCAAACTCCAGCTCTTCTTTTTCCATTAATCTTAATGTCTCAAGTCTCCATTTAAAAGCCTGCATTTTCCGCCTGCGTATTTCCCGATATGAAAATTTCATGATAAAGTTTTCTATCTTTTCTTTCATCACTCTACCTCCACAATCTTCCAGTTATCCCCCTTCTCCAGCGTCAACTTATACTGCATGACCTGCGTAATCTTCAGATCCTGGTCCAGGTATTTTACATAAACTTCTGCTTTCGTCTGATCACCTTCCATATAGTAGGCTTTTCCTGCCAGTCCATCATATACATAATTCTTTCCGATTGCCGGAAGGACACCATCCTTTACATAATAGACAAGCTCCTTCGCCGATGCCTGGGGATACAGCTTGAAAAACGTATTCAAAAAATCTTCGATCTGCGTCTGGGTTTTTAAATCTATACTCCCGTCTGTTTCTTTCGCTTTTACTTCATAAGAAGATTTTCCCGGCAGTGCATACGCTGTCGGGTTTTTTACAACTAACATTTTTCCATTTTCATCTCTGTGTACCACTGTCTGATACACATTGCTCTGATCCGTGGTCTGTTCACCCTCCGATATCCGCTGTTTTACACCATACGTTACTTCGTATTCTGTATCCGTAAGATCCTTCACAGACCAGATATCTACGGATTCAACCTCCGCTGCAGTCGGACAGTCGGTCGTGATCATTCCATGATCCATAAGCTGCAGCGTCTCTGGAAGATATTTTTCCAGTGTTTTTTCTCTCTTGCTGATCTCCCGGTCTGTGTTTTCCCAGGCATGATATACACCTGCGAAACCTTTTACATAACTCTCCAGGGCGTTTGTATCTTTCAATTTCTCCTCGATCACAGTTTCTTTTTCAACTGTGACCGTATCAACTGATGTGAAATTATTGTAAATTCCTAAGATAATGCTGATCACTAACAAAACCCAGAACAACCGAATCCAGTTCCTGTTTGGAGATACCTTTAAAACCGGCATCTCTTCTGC
>NZ_QSCK01000080.1:0-1462 GCF_003463035.1 Roseburia sp. OF03-24
AATGCCATCTGCATCAGCCACTCTGGGAATGCCGCATAAAGTTCTTCAGATACTACACGTCTTGCAATATTCCTGCCAAATCTATGCTGCTGTGACATGGCTTTTTCATAGCAGCGCAGCACATATTCTTCGTCCCTGCCGCTTTCTTCTTTTAACCAGTTCCTGGTCAATGTCTTTTCTGATCTTGCATATACATAGATCATCCATAAAAGAAGTCCAAAAGATGTGACCTGTACCAGACCTGTTGTAAGCACATTGTAAGGGGCTTCCATGTTAAGGATACCCGGAAGTGCATTTAACATATATAAAGTTCCGGCACATAAGGCTGTAGCCACAACAATGGATACCACATTGTTTGTATGTGCTTTTTTCTTTTCTCCCTGAAGCAGATATCCACGACGCTTCCATAATTCCACATCGTTTAATAACAGGGATATCGAATCATCCGCGTTTCCTCCATACTCCTCCGCACTGATCAGGAGTTCATGCAGTGTTTTTATCTTGCGGCACTCATATTCTTTTTCCACGATGTCTAAGGATTCCCTTAAAACACTTTTTTCACTGTAGGAATGTCCCGCTTCAAGATGTCCGATTGATTCATCCATAATATCCCGCATATGTCCCGGTTCAAATGTCTCTCTTGCCTCTTTTAAGGCAGATAATACTTTTCCTGTTTTTTGGAACGCATATAACATCTGCTCCATGTAAGTGGCAGCATCTGCAAAACGTTTCTGTTCATACATTTTTTTATAAGTGTCAAGGATAAATGCCGGAAGTGCCAAAAACATGGCGATCAGCACAATGACAAGCAGTTTCCATTTCAGTTGAAACAGTAAGCCGATCACTCCCATTCCGGCAATACATGCACCAATGACAAATAAATGCGTTTTCCAGGAAAAATGATATCCGTATGTATAAACCTCTTTTGCAAGGTTTCCCGGATTTAAAAGCAACAGATTTTTCGCCACACGGTTTTCTTTTTTGATCTGCTTTCTCTCTTTTTTCTCTTTTATCCGTGTCTTTTTCAATCCTGCCACTATCTGCCCTCCTTCCGGTATCTGTAAAAACTTTCACAAAAGAACGGTTCTTGTATTCCAGCACGTTCTAATTTCAAAAGAATATCTTTCGGTATCTCCTCTGAAACAAGTTCCCCATCCTCTACCAGCATATAAATTCTGTTTTCATGATCTTCCCTGGCATAAAAACAAAGCTGATCTAAATATCTTCTGATCTCTCCATCCTGTGTATTTTCTTTCCGGATCAGAAGTCCAAGATTTACATAACGGTAAATCCTGTTTTCCATACGTCTCGCATCATTTACATTATTCATCATGCTCTGGATACGGTCTGGCAGCTTCTTCACATCATCCAGATGGATCGTTGTAAATCCATTGACACCAGTACTCCACTGTTCCAACAGTGATGTCACTTCCGTTGACCTTGCCTCTGACAAAACCAGATA
>NZ_QSCK01000081.1:0-513 GCF_003463035.1 Roseburia sp. OF03-24
ATAACTCAACAGTGAAATAATCTCTACTTGATTTCCTTAGAAAGGAGGTGATCCAGCCGCACCTTCCGATACGGCTACCTTGTTACGACTTCACCCCAGTTATCGATCCTGCCTTCGGCAGCTCCCTCCTTGCGGTTGGGTCACTGACTTCGGGCATTACCAACTCCCATGGTGTGACGGGCGGTGTGTACAAGACCCGGGAACGTATTCACCGCGACATTCTGATTCGCGATTACTAGCGATTCCAGCTTCGTGCAGTCGAGTTGCAGACTGCAGTCCGAACTGAGACGTTATTTTTGAGATTTGCTCCCCCTCGCAGGCTCGCTTCCCTTTGTTTACGCCATTGTAGCACGTGTGTAGCCCAAGTCATAAGGGGCATGATGATTTGACGTCATCCCCACCTTCCTCCAGGTTATCCCTGGCAGTCTCCCTAGAGTGCCCAGCCGAACTGCTGGCTACTAAGAATAGGGGTTGCGCTCGTTGCGGGACTTAACCCAACATCTCACGACACGA
>NZ_QSCK01000082.1:0-1250 GCF_003463035.1 Roseburia sp. OF03-24
CTTTGTAAAACAGTTATTAAATTATTTATCAGTCAGACAAACTTGAAGTTGGTCAAAGTTGTTGGCGAAGATATTCCACAACATTTCCATTCGTATCATAGAAACAGATGTTTCCTACATTGAGGGGCAGGACAATGGCGAAAGGCTTGCCACTATCAATATCAATCACCTGAATGCCGTTGCCATCATCTACTTCAAGTCGAACAATATTTTGGGTATTCATTGAGATAAATGCCCTTTCGTTATTTCCCTCAACAACAAACTCTGCAATGTAATCATCAACCTCAACTATATCTCCACCACCACGGAAGAAATATCCAAAAGACAAGCCAGGGCGATTTACATAGACAGAAAAAGTGTGGTCTGTCTTGTCCTGTGGGTAAGAAATAAATGCAGCCATTGTGTCGGAAATGCTTCCATCAACAATCCAATCATCCAAAATTTTTTGAGATTGGCGAATGTCTGCTTCTAAACTGTTTGCGGTTTTACCAATGTCATTGTTTGCATAAAGGAAACCGAAAACCAACACACAAGCCAAAATAACACCCAAGAGGATTATGGGTAATTTCTTTTTCATAGAATCACACTCCTTTATCAAATTAAGATTCTTGATTTTCAAACTTGCTGGCGGCGAACGGTTTGTCAAAACCGTTTGCGGACGGCAAGTCCACAGGGGATAGCCGCTTTAGCGGCGCAAGGGGGTGTAGCCACCTTGACGGAACGAAGTGACGCAACATTCTCGGTCATGCAGTTTTCTTCTGCTGACGGAGAATGAAGCTCCGCAGGACGCACTACTCTCGACAGAGAGTATAGAAGTGCGCCCTTTAGTTCCTAAAGGGCTTTTATCACTTCGACAAACTTGAAGTTATCTTTTTCCTAATGGCAATGCTATTAAATTTCCCAATAATGCAATAACAGCATATCCAACTACATAAACCCATGCACTTGAGTTATAAAATATAAATATAGATGGTACAAACATTATTGCTACAATCAAAATATACCAGAAGTTAAAACCATTCCTAATCCCATAAAAAACAGAGGTTATTAAACATATTAGAGGAATAATTACTAACATAACAATCATTGCACTTCCTGTGTTTTTTATAAACCAAGGAACGATATAAAAATCTATCAGCAACAGTAGGTAGAAAACCATGTTCTTTTTTAATTTATCCATCATATCATCATCCTTTCAAATTTCGATTGAACAAAATCGCTGCGCGATGGCCTGCCAAGGCTGTGGCGCA
>NZ_QSCK01000083.1:0-1232 GCF_003463035.1 Roseburia sp. OF03-24
ATTCTGTAAAGGAGTTAAGTTGCCCTCTTGGTTATGAACAGGTGGAACGCATGGAGTTGTGCATCGAATAAGAGAACAAATACTGGGAAAAATGAGACCGCCAAGTAAAGGATGGTATACATATGATGAACAGATACGAGCAGAACTTGATAATTTGAGAAAAGCGTTAAATGAGGCAAGAAGTAGGGGAATGTCAGATGTTGTTAATAATAAGTATCCCAATATTAATAAAGTATCAGAACTGCAACCTCCAAAATCGACAGATGCAAAGGTGCCGAAAATATGTCAATAAAAGTTAAGAAGCCAGAGGTAAAAATGAATCTTTATGAAACAGATAAAGATGTGTTGAAAAGCTTTATTACAAATGAAAAAATAGATGGGGTATTTACGGAAAAATACTTAATTCTACAAAATTTTGCGGATGATTGTAGATTTTCATCAGATATTCAGCCGGAATTAATGGAATATTTATTGCCATTTTATTTGAGAATAATTGAAGAGGCAATCATGCATCAGAATAAAATGGCAGAAGATATTTATAGTCAGTTTAATTCTATGATTTTTTTTAATCAACAAAATTTTAAAAATTCTGTAGGAGAAAAATATCCATATGTAATGGAATATTATGTTGAACAGACAGTGAAACGGATGGAAATGGGAAATAAAACAATACTCGGTGACATTTCTTTGTTTAACACAACAATTGCATTTGATAGAAATAATATTGTAAAGTTATTTGATAAAATTTATGGAGGATCTTTAGCGATAAAATATTCATTCTTTAAGTATATTTCAGTTTTGCTTTTTAAGGAAAGCGATAATTTGCTTGCAATAAATGAAGAAAGGCCATTTTGGACGAGTGAAATATGGGATTTTGATGCACAGTTTTCTGACGCGTTTTTTTGGAATCAGGACATTGTTCAATATTATGAAAGGCATGTGACAAGACAAAAGATTGAGGAGGTATTTAAGGATATAACACCAATTTTATATAATAGTTTAGGAAAGGAGTTAATGAACCTTTTTTCAAGTGAAATGGAAAAGAGCTTTGCTACAGGAACTTTTGAAAAGAGAAAAAAGGAGTATTTACAGAAGATAAATTGTAGAAGTGAAAAATATAAGTATTGGACGGAGTGTTTTTAGAAAACCAAAAAGGGTAAAATAAAGCGTGTAAATTTTTTTGATTTTAACCCGCACATATGAACGAGATTATTCTGGTCTTGTTACAAAAA
>NZ_QSCK01000084.1:0-921 GCF_003463035.1 Roseburia sp. OF03-24
GAGTTTATGCAGGCAAGACGTAATGAAATGCAGATCTATGAGGATATCCCTGGGAGACTGCAGGACTGAATTATAAAATGGGATGGTGGCAGATGTGGAAAAGAACCAGGAGACGTTAAAAGAGATTGAGAAAAAACGCAAAGAACTGGGATTATCCCAGGTAGAACTTGCAAAACGCATTGGTTTTTCAAGAGGCTATTATAACATGCTGATACACGGGAAAAAGCCGGTCAGTGACAAGCTGGCTGACCAGCTGCAAAATGTGCTTCAGGAATACCGGAAAGAAAAAGAAAGCGGCTATAGAATGCAGACAGAAGATCTGGAGGAAGGTTTTAAATCAGCGGATGATGTATGGAATATTAAAGAAGCAGGAGAGATGACAGACGAGTATATAGAAGAAAATGAAGATTCCATTGCATTTGATCCGGTGGAATGGATTACGAACCTGGAAGCCAGACGAAAAAGCTACGGCGTATCACAAAATGAATATGTTGAAACAGCAGGAATCAGCAGGGGGTATTACGGTATGCTGCTGATTGGAAAGAAGCGGGCAACAAAAAAGCTGTTAGAACATTTGGAAATGGTCCTTGAGATATTTAATCCGGATAAAGAAATGGAAATTTTATTTGACTATGTCCGGATCCGTTTCGCAACCACAGATGAAAGACGCGTGATCGAGGATGTCATGAACATCCGGATGCAGTACATGATCGAGGAAGCGCACAGCTTTTACGGTTACGGACGCCAGTATATCTACGGAGATATCACAGTCATGGTATCGCCGGAACATGAAAAAGGGATCCTGCTTGAACTAAAGGGCAAGGGGTGCAGACAGTTCGAAGCGTTTCTTAAGGTGCAGAAACGTACCTGGTATGATTTCTTCCGGACGGCAAGAGAAATGGGGGCGGTGTTTAAACGGAT
>NZ_QSCK01000085.1:0-920 GCF_003463035.1 Roseburia sp. OF03-24
ATCATCCATGATTCTGTGGCGGCAACCGGGACAAGCGTCTGTATCCGTAGATCTCCGTGTCTGGTGCGTAATACGATTGACGGGATGTTAAACAGCGGTTTTTGTGAAGAAAAGGTGCTGCATCTGCTTTTAAATTGTGTGAGAGCTGGTATGAACTTTGTGTTTGGCGGAGAGCCTGGGGCAGGAAAGACGGAGACAGCAAAGTTTTTTATGCAGTTTATTCCGAAAGAAAGCCGTGTGATCACGATCGAGGATTCTTTAGAAATCCATTATCCGGAAATTAATGCCGGAGCGGATGCCGTAGAGCTTCGTGTAAAGGATAACTTTTCCTATACGGATGCGATCAAGGCGTGTTTAAGACAGAATCCGGCTTATCTGGTTTTGTCAGAGGCAAGGTCAACGGAAGTGACATCACTGTTAGAGCAGTGGAGTACTGGTGTCAATGGATTTACAACAATCCATCTGGATGATGTGAGGAAGCTGCCAGACCGTATCCAGAGCATGATGAATAATGTAAATGATGCGAGACGTATGGAAAACAGGATTTACCGTTATGTAAATCTTGGACTTCTGATCCGGAAAGAAAATACACAGGATGGAGAGATCAGAAGATATTTAGACCAGCTTTGTTTTTATGCCAGGGAAGATCATGAAAACAGAATTTATATGCTGGTAGAGGATGGGGAACTTGTTTCAGAGGAGATACCGAAAGATATTCTTTTGAAATTAGAACGTGCTGGAATAAAAGAACCGTTCTTTTGTGAAAGTTTTTACAGGTACCGGAAGGAGGGCAGATAGTGACAGGTTTGAAAAAGACACAGATAAAAGAGAGAAAGCAGATCAAAAAAGAAAACCGTGTGGCAAAAAATCTGCTGCTTTTAAATCCGGGAAACCTTGCAAAAGAGGTTTATACATACGGA
>NZ_QSCK01000086.1:0-915 GCF_003463035.1 Roseburia sp. OF03-24
GAGTTTATGCAGGCAAGACGTAATGAAATGCAGATCTATGAGGATATTCCCCGGAAGCTGCAGAACGGAATTATAAAATGGGATGGTGGCAGATGTGGAAAAGAACCGGGAGATGTTAAAAGAGATTGAGAAAAAACGCAAAGAACTGGGATTATCCCAGGTAGAACTTGCAAAACGCATTGGTTTTTCAAGAGGCTATTATAACATGCTGGTGCACGGGAAAAAGCCGGTCAGTGACAAACTGGCTGACCAGCTGCAAAACGTGCTTCAGGAATACCGGAAAGAAAGCGGTTATGGAACACGGACAGAAGATCCGGCGGACTGTTTTAGAACAGCGGATGACGTATGGAACGCCGGAGAAACAGGAGAGATGGCAGACGAGTACATAGAAGAAAATGAAGATTCCATTGCATTTGATCCGGTGGAATGGATCACGAACCTGGAAACAAGACGGAAAAGCTACGGCGTATCGCAAAGTGAATATGCAGAAACGGCAGGAATCAATAGAAGTTATTACAGTGTATTGTTGACCGGAAAAAAACGGGCAACAAAAAAGCTGTTAGAACATTTGGAAATGGTCCTTGAGATATTTAATCCGGATAAAGAAATGGAAATTTTATTTGACTATGTCCGGATCCGTTTCGCAACCACAGATGAAAGACGCGTGATCGAGGATGTCATGAACATCCGGATGCAGTACATGATCGAGGAAGCGCACAGTTTTTATGGATACGGGCGTCAGTATATTTACGGAGATATCACAGTCATGGTATCGCCGGAACATGAAAAAGGCATTCTGCTTGAATTAAAAGGTAAAGGGTGCAGGCAGTTTGAGGCATTTTTGAAAGTACAGAAACGTACCTGGTACGATTTCTTCCGGACGGCAAGAGAAATGGGGGCGGTGTTTAAACGGAT
>NZ_QSCK01000087.1:0-372 GCF_003463035.1 Roseburia sp. OF03-24
TAGAGATAAATATTCGTCTCTAACATAAATGCCAGGTCATTTTTCATCCCCATATAGATTGCATTTTCCAACGTGACGATCTTAAGGGCTTCTGCATTCTGATAATGGCTTTCGGTCACTGCATTGTACAAAGATAACAGATTTTCTTTCTCTGAAAACAGCATGCGGAATACAGTGTCTTTGTACTGACGATTGGCTGTCGGTGTCTTTTCTGATACCTGCTCACTCTTCTTCATATTCAGTTCCTCCTGTGTGCAGGAGGCTCATCCAGATCTCCTGCTTTTCATTTTTGTGGATAAAAAGCATAGATTTCTGAAATGTTTTTTGAAATTTAGACGGATGTATACATCCTGATAGTCATGCAAACAGAAT
>NZ_QSCK01000087.1:382-886 GCF_003463035.1 Roseburia sp. OF03-24
ATGCAAACAGAATTGCCGGATTCATAATTATGGCATCGGATAAATGTCCGCATCAATAGAAATATGCTTTGATTTATTTTACCATACGTCATTCTTAGTATGCAACTGATTTAAAATTTCTTGTGCAGGTTGTACAAAAACATGGTTGCAGTTCACAGATTACCCTGCGGACTGTAACTTCGCAGCCCCATGTAAAGTTTTGCTTCGCAAAAGGAGCTGCTCACCCCCACATCATGTTCATACGCGCCTGAACAGCAAAGTGTTCAAGTGATAAGTGAACAGTAACAAAACAAGCTGCTATTTTTAAAGAAAGACAGGGTCCGGCAGAATATCAATCCGGGCACTGTCTTCCCTGTCATTTTCTAATAGTTACACACTTTAAATTTTTCTATTTGCTGATTTTTACTTTTTTCACGGACGAATATTTTCCATACACTTTTTTGCCTGTGGAATCCACTTTATAAGCCCGGATGCGCACATAGTATGTCTTTCCTTTTTTCAGTT
>NZ_QSCK01000088.1:0-535 GCF_003463035.1 Roseburia sp. OF03-24
AAAAGATGGTCAAATCAAGCGAGACGGAAAGGAAAGAACGCATGGACGCAAGTAGTCTAATGGAGCAGATATTATCTAGCGATAACCTCAACAGGGCATATCTGCAAGTCGTACGAAACAAAGGTGCAGAGGGAGTGGACGGAATGAAGTACACAGAACTCAAAGAACATCTTGCAAAGAACGGCGAAATCATTAAGGAGCAGCTGAGGATAAGAAAGTATAAACCTCAGCCAGTACGGAGAGTGGAGATACCAAAACCCGATGGCGGTTTCAGAAACCTGGGAGTGCCAACAGTAACAGACAGATTTATACAACAAGCCATTGCACAGGTTTTAACGCCAATCTACGAGGAGCAGTTCCATGATCATAGTTATGGATTCAGACCGAACAGATGTGCACAACAGGCAATCCTGACAGCACTTGATATGATGAACGAGGGCAACGACTGGATTGTAGACATTGACTTGGAAAAGTTCTTTGACACAGTAAACCATGACAAGCTTATGACCATCATAGGCAGAACTATAAAAGATGG
>NZ_QSCK01000088.1:545-779 GCF_003463035.1 Roseburia sp. OF03-24
CATCTCTATTATTAGAAAATATCTTGTTAGTGGAATCATGATTGACAACGAATACGAGGATTCTATTGTGGGTACACCACAAGGAGGAAACCTCTCGCCACTATTGGCAAATATCATGTTAAATGAACTTGATAAGGAAATGGAGAAGCGAGGGCTTAACTTTGTACGATATGCGGATGACTGTATCATTATGGTCGGAAGCGAAATGTCTGCCAATCGTGTAATGAGAAACAT
>NZ_QSCK01000089.1:0-758 GCF_003463035.1 Roseburia sp. OF03-24
AATATCCATACTTGTTATTCACCTCTTTCCTTTTACTAAAAGGGGAACTCTTTTTCCCCAATCTTAGAAGCCTAAGAATGTCAGTACTGTTGAAATACCAGCCATCATGACACCTGCTACAATTCCTTTCAGTGCAGAGTTCATAGTAGATGAATCCTGCTGCTGATAGGCTTGTGCGAACTCCATGACATTCTTTGCAAGAATGATGACACCAACAGCACCAATGACTGCAATGATAAGTGTCTTTAAGTTCTCAAGCGGCTGTGTTACTGCGGAAGTACCTGTACCTGCAGCAAAACAAGTAGTGCTCATAAGCATTACTCCCATAAGTGCTCCGGATACTGCCGGAACCATTCTTTTCTTAAAATGAAGTAATCTTCTCTTCATGCCTTTTCCCTCCAAACCCTTGTTTTCTGCACTATTGCAGACTGAATTGTTAGTTACTGTAATCTGTTCTTTTCTCATGATAAAAATCTCCTTTTTCTTGATGTGTGACAGATATGGAAAAAGCCAGAAAGGAATGTACACATTCCAATCCGGCTGATTTCCGAACGGAATATATACATTCCTCTCTGTCTTTGTTTTTTTACTATATGATTATCAGGCAATGCCTGTTGTAAAGATTAATCGGGCTTTCCCCGATGCGTTGTGCTTCAACCACCTCCTTTTATGGCATGAAAAAAGCACTCTAACCTATTATTGGCTAAAGTGCTTTGTAAAACAGTTATTAAATTATTTATCAGTCAGACAAACTTGAA
>NZ_QSCK01000009.1:0-125581 GCF_003463035.1 Roseburia sp. OF03-24
GCGGCATGTTTTTTTTAAAGGCAAGGTACAGATGATTACGTACTTACCTTGAAATGAGTGATCTGGTTCACAAGATCGCCGAAAATGCAAAGAATAATAATGAGATGATGTCATCTGTCATAAATGAGGCAAAATCGCAGGCTGAATATATTGGTGAGGTTGGATCAAAAGCAGAAAAGCTAGAAGAAGATGCGGTATCAGCCAGAGAGCGTATGCAGAATACGATCGTGAGAATTGGAAAAACACTTGAAGATAAAATTGAAGAATCAAAGGAAGTGGAGCGGATACAGCAGCTTACAGACAAGATCCTTAATGTTGCAGACCAGACAAATCTGCTTGCATTGAATGCCAGTATTGAAGCTGCAAGAGCGGGAGAAAGCGGCAGGGGATTTGCAGTTGTGGCCAACGAGATATCCAGTCTTGCGGAGGAGTCGTCAAAGACTGCAGGTGAAATTCAAAAGATAAATACATTTATCGTAGATATTGTAGCTAAATTAGCGGAGGCTTCGTTTGAACTGCTAAACTATGTGAAAACAAATGTTATTTCTGATTATGATGTCCTTGTACATACCGGTGAGGAATATGCAAATGATGCACATAATTTTAAAGAACAGATGGAAAAGTTTGAGGGGTATATAGAT
The DNA here is from genome assembly GCF_003463035.1 of Roseburia sp. OF03-24. NCBI lineage: Bacteria > Bacillati > Bacillota > Clostridia > Lachnospirales > Lachnospiraceae > Roseburia > Roseburia sp. OF03-24. The sequence continues at coordinate 642 of NZ_QSCK01000009.1, forward strand.
GAACTGGGGCAGAGTATGGAGCGTATTCATTATTATGTGAATGGCATCATGGATGGGTTTGATAAACAGAAAGAGGAAGTGGCGGTTAATTCAGAATATATGTCGCAGATCAATGAAGAATTTAAGAAGATCGTGGATGTAGTTTCGAACAATAAAGAAATTGTTGATGAGCTTGAAATGAATATCCGACAGTTTAAAATCTAACATATCATATAATTCCTATTAACAAAGTAGAAATAAAAGCGTATATTACCAGATAACAAAAGACAAGTGCAATCAGGGGTTATAAAAATGCCAAAAAACATATTATTCAAAGAATATAAAACACAGGATTATATTGAGATCGCAAAATAGACAGAGAGATGGGTGGATGCCACAAAGGTTACGGCAGAAGATGGAATATACTGTGTACAGAGCCCGGATTCAGACGAAGATTTTGCCGATTATCCGATGCTTACACCAAAGGCTTTATATGGCGGTTCAGCAGGAATTGGTCTGTTTTACTTAAGACTGTATCAGGTGACAGAGAATGAGGAATATCTGAAAAATGCAAAATCATTTGGAGATTTCCTCCTGAAGAAGGGTACACCTGCACCGCATGGAGGACGCTACTGGAATGTGGTTGATCTTACGATCATTGATTTTCCGAAAGATGTTTTCTGGGTCAACATGGCACATGGTACATCCGGAATCGGCTGGGTATATACGATTCTTTACAATGCCACAAAGGAACACCGGGTATCTTAGAGCATTTTATTTCCATGTATAAGATTACCGGTGAGGATGAGTTTTTAGGGTATGCAAAACGGACAGCAAGATTTATCATCAGCCAGTCGTTTGTGGGTGATGAACCGGGAGATATCTATAAACAGCAGAAAAAGAGAAACTGGTATGGAAACTGGTGGAGAACGATACCGCAGAATGTCCACAGCTATACCGGTTTATACATTGGAACAACAGGAAATGCATGGAGTCTGTTATCTTTAGCAGGGGTACTGGAAGGAAAAGAATGGATACAGACAGTAGAATACAATTATTTTAACTAAATGGGGAATGAAAAGATGGCAGAGAGAAAAATTTATCATTCAATCGCAGAATTAGTGGGAGAGACACCGTTAGTCGAAGTTACTAACTATGAAAAAGAACATGACTTAGATGCTACGGTACTTGCAAAGCTGGAATTTAAAGATATTCCGAGAGTGCCGGAACTGATCGCAGAAAAAGGACTGGCATTCGATCCGTTTTACGATCTGCTTCAGAAGTATGCAGATGAGCATGGCTGGTATTATATCAATCAGGGCAGAAATCCGGAAAACCCGAATGTACATATCGCAACTACCGGTCCTGAAATCTGGGATGCTACAGGCGGAGATATTGATTTTCAGTATGATGAAGTAGTTGAGGTTAATGCAGATCTTGCATATGAGGTTGGACGTGATCTGGTAAGAACAGATGGAATCTTTCTTGGTCAGTCTGCTGCAGCAGCGATCAAAGTTGCAACGGATATTGCAAAAAGACCGGAAACAAAGGGAAAGACGATCGTTGCGATCTATGCAGACAATGCATTCAAATATTTATCGACGAATATTTACAGATAGCAGGAGAAAATTGATCAGATCATGAATCATACATTATTACAGCAGATCACAAGAAAAGATGCAAAGGCATTTACACACGGCGGAAAGTTCCATGCGGACGATGTTTTTTCCTCGGCATTATTGCTCTATCTGAATCCGGAGATTACGATTACACGTGGCAATAAAGTCCCGGAAGATTATGACGGAATCGTATTTGATATTGGGCGTGGGGAATTTGATCATCATCAGAAGGACAGCAGAGTCCGTGAAAATGGAGTGCCGTATGCGGCATTTGGACTGCTTTGGGAGCAGCTTGGGACCGGGATTTTAGGGGAAGAACTCGCGCAGACTTTTGATGAGGCGTTTGTGCAGCCTCTCGATAACAATGATAATACGGGAGAAAAAAACGAGCTTGCAACCTTGATCGGAAACTTTAATCCAACCTGGGATGCGTCAGGCAGCAGTGATGATGCTTTTTTTAAGGCGGTCGGTGTCGCAGGTATGATACTGGAAAATAAATTTGAGCGTTATCTTGGAAATGAGCGTGCCGATAAAAGGATCGAGGAAATTTTAGAGTCACAGCAAAAGGAGTCTGATGCAAAAATACTCGTCCTGCCGGAATTTATTCCCTGCCAGAAAAGGCTTTCAGAGACGGAGATAGCGTTTGTGATCTTTCCATCTAATCGTGGTGGATATTGTATCCAGCCGCAAAAAAGAGAATATTCCATGAATTATAAGTGCAGTTTCCCGGAAAAATGGCTTGGACTGGAGAATGAAGAGCTGGTACAGGCAACAGGACTTTCCAGCGCCGGTTTCTGCCACAAAGGTGGCTTTCTGATGACGGCTGGCACATTAGAAGATGCTGTCGCAGCATGTAAGATCAGTCTGTCCTGCTTTAAAGAGGAACCCGTGATCGTAAATCTTGGCGGTGGAAAGGAAGCAGATGAATTATTGCAGAAATTGCCGGGAATGGAGCATGCCCGCATATCACACTGCGTGCTGCCGGATGTTCCGGAACTTACACTGCAGGGAATCTATGGGGAAGTTTTGATGGAAAAGCAGGAGTGGAAGAGCCGTATCAAAGATCAGGTAAAACAGGTCTTAAAAGAAAAACCGGAAGCTGTTTATGTGGAAGGGGATGTTTTTTTGACTTATCCGATCGTACATCAGCTTCGAAAAAAACATATTCCGGTTTTAACACTGGCAGAATGTGATGGAGAGCGATATATCGTACGTATCCCGTCGGGTTCTTGAAAATTGATTGACGAAGCCCAAAAAAGGCAGTAAGATATGCAATGCAAAACAGGCATTGTATATCTTATTTTATTTTATGAAACAGTGTAAGGAAGAAAGGTGAGAGCAGCAATGAAAAATAATAAATATGAAATTGATATGTGCAATGGCACCATTATGGATAAATTAATATCGTTTGCATTTCCGCTAATGCTTTCTGGAATTTTACAGTTAATGTTTAATGCGGTCGACATCATCGTTGTGGGACGGTTCAGCGGCAGTCAGGCACTTGCAGCAGTAGGTTCGACAACGGCACTGATCAATGTATTTGTGAATCTTTTTATCGGGATCTCACTTGGAGCAAATGTGCTTGCAGCAAGATTTTATGCTGCAGGACGGGAGGAAGAAATGTCACAGACCGTACATACGGCGATTACGTTGGCACTGATCAGCGGTGTGGTGATGGCATTTGTTGGTGTACTGTTTGCAAAGGGAGCGCTGGAACTGATGGGCACACCGGATGATGTGATCGGTCAGTCGACTTTATATATGCGGATCTATTTTATGGGAATGCCATTTTTTATGCTTTATAATTATGGTGCGGCAATACTTCGGGCAGTCGGGGATACAAAACGGCCGCTTTTATTCCTTATTATATCCGGCTGTATCAATGCGGTGCTGAATATGATCTTGGTGATCGTATTTCATTTAGATGTTGCCGGCGTTGCGATCGCAACGATCATTTCACAGTGTGTGTCCTGTATTCTTGTTTTACGCTGCCTTTGTAAAACGCAGGGAAGCTATCAGCTTCATTTATCAAAACTTTCTATAAAAGGTGTTTATTTAAAACAGATTTTTCAGGTGGGAGTTCCGGCGGGAATCCAGAGTACAGTCATCAATTTTTCAAATGCATTGTTACAGTCCTCTGTTAATTCCTTTGGCGCAACAGCAATGGCGGGATATACGGCAGCAAATAATCTGCTTGGTTTCCTGTATGTTTCTGTAAATTCTGTTACACAGGCGTGTATGAGTTTTACCAGTCAGAATTTTGGTGTAGGAAAATATAAGCGTATGGACAGAGTTCTTCTGGACTGTCTGATTTTATCGGTTGGAGTTGCTGCTGTGCTTGGATGTGGGGCATATTTCTTTGGAGCAGAGATACTGACGATCTATACCAAAGAACCGGATGTGGTTGCATGTGGAGTAGAGATTCTTTCAATTACTACAGTGCCATATTTCCTTTGCGGTATCATGGATCTTTTTCCGGGAGCACTGCGTGGAATGGGATATTCTTCGGTTCCGATGATATTGTCTGTGATCGGTACAGTTGGAATGCGTATATTATGGATTTTTGCATTCTTTCCGTATCACAGATCCTTGTATTTCCTGTTTATTTCGTACCCGGCATCCTGGCTGGCTACGATCGTGATGCAGGTGATCTGTTATTACTTTGTACGGAAAAAATGTCTGGGAAAAGCGGTTAAAAAGGATCTGTAAGCTGGTTAAAATACATCTTTATCCCGGTTATCATTCTTTGCACAATATAGTTTTTTGTCGGCGAGACTGTAGAGGGTGGAAATCTCCATTCCATTTTGGTATTGTGCAATGCCGCTGCTGAAAGAGTAAACGGTATTTTTCTTTTCTTTTATGAATTGTTTGTAGTCGGTTCTCATGCATTGTAAAAGATTGCGGATATTGTTTTCAGTAGTGTTGGGAAGAATGAGCATAAATTCTTCCCCGCCAAAGCGGACAGCAATTCCGCCATCCGGCAGATACTTTTCTAAAATCCGACTGAAAGTAACCAACACTTCGTCACCGAATACATGCCCATAGGTGTCATTGATTTTCTTGAAAAAATCTAAATCCAGTAAAACAGCATAAAAATCAGTATGATCATTTTGAATCAGCTGCTCTAAATACTGGTTCAGATAACGTCTGTTATAAAGTGCAGTCAGTGTATCGTGGTCAGCGGCGTTTTTTAACTGTTCGCCCAGGGTTCTTAGATCGTTGGCCTGTTTTTCATATTGAACCTTTAAAAGTAAAGTGACCATAAATACGCAAAACAGAGAAATTACCAGAGAACAAAGGGTGGAATAAAATGCCTCCTGTTCTGTGATCACAGCCCATGGAGCCGGATGATAATAAGAAAAAATTACGATAAAAACATCACAGAAAACGGCTAAAGCTGCAAAAATCAGGGCGTGGGCGGCCGGGATGAAAATGGCGATGGCAGCGATGCTTAAAATCATGTAAACGATCGTATTTGTATGATAAATATAATAAAGAAACGGAAATTCTATAAAAGTAAGCAGTGAGACTACCAAATAGGAGGCCCGTTTTGTATGTCCAAAATGGACGCCATAAAAACTGCTCAGAAGGATGAGCAGTGCACACATGCCGCAGAAAAAGGTACCTGGTCCGAATCCATAAATACATTACTCTTTTCTGATAAGATGAGAATAGTATATAATGTTTTCCGGCATATTTCAAATAAAACAACGTTATGGTACAATAGCTATCGCATGAGATTAAAATACAGAAAGGCAGAAAATATGAAATTATACATAATCAGACACGGTGAAACATCGTGGAATAAAGAGAAAAAACTGCAGGGACAGCATGATATCATGTTAAATGACGCAGGTGTGCGTCTGGCAGAACTGACAGGTGAAGGAATGAAAGACATTGATTTTGATCTTGTCATTTCCAGCCCGCTGATCCGAGCAAAACAGACAGCAGAGCTTGTGATGGCGGGCAGACATCTTCCGATGATCACAGACAGACGTATCATAGAACTTTCTTTTGGCGACTGGGAGGGAGAATGTGTGAAAGACAGCAAAGTTCTTCCACCGGATTTTATTGATAAATTTTACAATGATCCTTATCACTGCATGAAAGCACCGGGCGGAGAAAGTTTTAAAGATGTTTTAAAACGGACCGAAGATTTTTATCAGTCGCTGGTACAGAACAAGGCATATGAAAATGCCACGATCTTTATATCAACACATGGGGCAGCCGGACGCTGTCTTTTAGCTAATTTTTATGAAGACAAAGAGGATATCTGGCGTGGCGGCATTCCGAAAAACTGTTCTGTCTGCATCGTTGAAGTAAAAGACGGTGTTGGGACAGTATTGGAAAAAGACAAAATTTTCTATGATGAAGCAGAATAGATAAAATACGCGAGAGGAGATAATAAAAATGGCGTGTACTACAATACTTGTTGGAAAAAATGCATCCTATGACGGATCTACAATGATCGCGAGAAATGATGATTCCGGTTCCGGACATTTTACACCGAAGAAATTTGTTGTCGTCCATCCGGATGAGCAGCCGAAAACATATAAATCTGTTCTTTCGCATGTGACGATTGAACTTCCGGATGATCCGATGCGTTATACGGCAGTGCCGAATGCCGTGGATGGGGAAGGTATCTGGGCAGCGGCAGGTGTCAATGAGGCAAATGTTGCGATGACGGCAACGGAGACGATCACATCAAACCCGCGTGTGCTTGGCGCAGATCCTCTGGTTGAACTTCAGCCGGCAGAAAACGGGAAAGAAGAAGTCCCGGGCGGAATCGGTGAGGAAGATATCGTATGTATTGTTTTACCGTATATCCGCAGTGCAAGAGAGGGCGTGAAACGCCTTGGATCGTTGCTGGAACAGTATGGCACATATGAGATGAACGGAGTCGCATTTCAGGATCAGAATGAGATCTGGTGGCTTGAGACGATCGGTGGGCATCACTGGATCGCAAGAAGGGTGCCGGATGATGTGTACGTTGTCATGCCAAATCAGCTTGGTATTGATCAGTTTGATCTTGAAGATGCACTATCTGAACAGAAAGAATATATGTGTTCTTCTGATATGAAAGAATTTATAGAAAAAAATCATCTGAACCTCTCAATGGATGGCAGCCTGAATCCGCGTGATGCATTTGGCAGCCACGATGATGCAGATCACGTATACAATACACCGAGAGCATGGTATATGGAGCGTTGTTTAAATCCCCATACAAAAGTCTGGGATGGAGAAAATGCGGACTATACACCGCAGTCGGATGATATCCCGTGGTGCATGGTACCGGAAAAGAAAATTACAGTGGAAGATGTAAAATATGTACTGTCCTCCCATTTTCAGGGGAAACCGTACGATCCGTATGCGGCATACGGAGAGAAAAATATGCGTGGCGCATACCGCTCGATTGGGATCAACCGCAATGACTTTTTGGCAGTGATCCAGATGCGCCCTGAGATGGAGCATGACTGTAATGTGATCGAGTGGATCGCATTTGCATCCAATGCGTTCAACGTGCTGGTTCCATTTTATGCAGATATTGATGAGACCCCGGATTACCTTTGCAATACCACAGATGAGGTTTCTACAGATAATTTTTACTGGTCGAGCAGAATGATCGCGGCAATGGCTGATGCGTCTTACCGGAGTTCGGTATTCCATATTGAAAGATATAAAGAGCATGTACTGGCAAAAGGTCATGAACTGATCAACCGGTATGATGATCTGCTTTCAAAAGAAACCGATGCAGCAAAAAGAAAAGAGATCCGGCATGAGGCAAATCGTGCAGTTGCAGGAATGTTAAAGAAAGAGACGGCAGACACTCTCGATAAAGTGCTGTTTGAGCTGAGTGGTCAGATGAAGAATGCATATGCCAGATCGGATGCATAACCTGCAGATAAAAGGAAATGGAAAAGGAGAAGAGATAATTTGAAAAAAGGTCGTTATATTTTTCTTGGGCTGGCAATGATTTTATTGTTGGCAGGATGCAGTATGAACCGGAAAACGATCCGTTTTGGAGCTGCGGGCATTGGTGGAATGTATGATTCATTTTCCAATGCATTTGTCAGTCTTGCAAATAAAGAGGATTTTTCTTATAAACTTGAAACGAGAAATACTGCCGGATCGGCAGCAAACATCAGACTTCTTTCCGGAAAATATATAGAACTGGGAATTGCGCAGGCAGACCTGGTGGAGGAAGCCTATCATGGAACAGGGGAATTTCGTGATAAAGCATATCAGGGATATAAAGCGGTTGCAGCACTTTACCCGGAGGCATGTCAGATCGTGGTGAGAGCAGATTCGGATATTACATCATTAGATGATCTCCTTGGAAAAACGATCAGTATCGGAGCGGAGGAGTCAGGAACAGAGCGGAATGCAAAACAGATCCTGCTCGCACAGGGGATCAGCACGGATATGGCAGAGACTGTTAATTTAGATTATACGGAAGCGGCAGCAAAACTTGCAGCGGGTGAGATAGATGCATTTTTCTGCACTGCAGGCACCCAGACAACGGTGATCGGGGAACTCGCAAAGGAATGTGGAATACGGCTTTTAAGTATCGATGTAAAATGCAGGGACAGATTAAAGGCTGCATATCCGTTCTATTCCGAATATACGATTCCTGCAGGTACCTATAACGGTCAGACGGAAGATGTAAAAACACTGTCTGTACAGGCAGTGCTGTTAGCTGGTGACAGTTTATCCGCGGATACGGTAAAGGAGCTGACGGCACTTCTGTTTTCTCATGAACAGGATATCAGATATGCGACATCGATCGGACTAAAAGAGGATGAGCAGTCTGCGATCGGGGGAATCACGATCCCGTTTCATAAGGGGGCGGCAGCATACTATGCAGAATGCGGCATCGAGGTGCCGACAGAGTAGATACGGATCTGAATATCAGATACGGTTTGGAAATTAAGATTGAAAGGATAAATATGGAAGTTCAGTTGGATATGTATCAGACACTGGCAGCTTCAGTGCTGGTGCTGATGCTCGGTAGTTATTTAAAACAAAAAATACATGTTCTGGAAAAATTCTGTATCCCGGCACCGGTTGTCGGGGGACTGTTGTTTGCAATCGTCACCTGCATCTGTTACAGCAGCGGAATTATGGAGATTTCTTTTGATGATACATTAAGAGAAGTGTGTATGGTATTCTTCTTTACTTCGGTAGGATTTCAGGCAAATCTGAAAGTATTAAAGAGCGGAGGAAAGTCACTGGCAGTATTTTTAGGACTTGTCATTCTTCTGATCGTTTCACAGAATTTACTTGCGATCGGAACGTCACGTCTGCTTGGCATTGATTCGCTGATCGGCATGTGTACCGGTTCAATCCCGATGGTAGGCGGACATGGAACGGCGGGTGCGTTTGGCCCGGTTTTAGAGGATCTGAATGTGGAAGGTGCAACAACGATCTGTACGGCAGCAGCGACCTTTGGACTGATCGCCGGAAGTCTGATCGGTGGGCCGTTGGGGAAGCAGCTTATTGAGAAAAAGAACCTGCTTGATACGGTTGTGCCGGAGGATGACAGTCTTTTGGTGGAAGATGAGAAGAAACATGAGCGTCATACAAATATGTATGCATCGGCAGTATTCCAGCTTATTCTGGCAATCGGACTTGGAACTGTTTTTTCCTGGATTCTGACAAAAACAGGAATGACATTTCCGATTTATATCGGTGCAATGATCGCTGCGGCTCTGTTTCGGAATATCGGAGAGTACTCTGGTAAATTTGTGATCCATATGGGTGAGATCAATGATATCGGTGGTATTTCCCTGTCACTGTTTCTTGGAATGGCAATGATCACATTAAAACTCTGGCAGCTTGCATCACTTGCTCTGCCGCTTATCATATTGTTAGCAGTTCAGGCGATACTTATCTGTGTATTTGCAAAATTTGTAGTATTTTATGTGATGGGAAGAGACTATGATGCAGCAGTAATTGCAGCAGGAACCTGTGGATTTGGAATGGGAGCGACACCGAATGCTATGGCAAACATGCAGGTACTTTGTGAAAAATATGCCCCTTCCGTAAAGGCGTACCTGATTATTCCGCTGATCGGAAGTTTATTTGCAGATTTTATCAACAGTCTGGTCATCACATTTTTCATTAATATATTATAAATAGAAGAAACGGAGATGTTTATGTTTAAATTCAGAAAGAAAAGAGAGAAAGGTCACGAATATAATCTGACTTATGATAATCTTGCAGTCCCGGAGATCCATACACATGAGCCGGAAGAAGCAGCAGAGGAAGAGGACAAAAAGCCGGGAATCACCTATGACAGTGTGGCAATCCCGGAGATTCATATCAGAAAAAAATAGCAGAAAGGTAATTTTAACAGATGGCAGTAAATAAAAATGGAATCGTAGTAATTGGTGCGGTATTTGTGGATATTAAAGGATTTCCGGAAGATATTTATATTCCGGACGGAAGAAATGCAGGAAGAATTGAATATATCCATGGAGGTGTCAGCCGTAATGTTGTGGAAGATATCGCCAATATCGAACTGCGGCCTACATTTCTGGGAATCGTGGATGATTCAGCACTTGGAAGTGAGGTCATTCACAAACTACAGAATCATAAAGTAAATACAGAATACATGCTGACGATTCCAAATGGAATGGGAACCTGGCTTGCGGTATTTGATCATCACGGAGATGTTGCCGGTTCAATCTCGCAGAGACCGAATCTGATGCCGATCCTTGATGTGCTGGAAAAATCAGGGGATGAGATTTTTGAAAATGCTGATTCCGTTGTGATCGAAGTGGATATGGATAAAGAGATTGTCAAAAAAGTCGTGAATCTGTGTGAAAAATTCAAAAAACCGCTTTACGGGGTTGTCAGCAATATGAGTATTGCGGCAGAGAGAAGAGATTTTCTGCGGAAATTTGACTGCTTTATCTGCAACCAGTTAGAGGCAGGAATGTTTTTTTCTGATGATTACAGTGAAAAGACACCGGAAGAACTTGCAGAGATCCTAGCAGGCTGTGTAAAACGTGCCAATATTCCTTCCATGGTCGTTACCATGGGCGGCAAGGGTGCAGTATATGCGGACAGGGAAGGTATTTATGGAGTGTGCCCGGCAAAAAAGGTACAGGTAAAAGATACGACAGGAGCGGGTGATGCGTTCTGCGCAGGTGTGGCAAGTGGACTGACATATCAGAAAACGTTGAAAGAAGCAGTAGAGATTGGAACACGTCTGGCTGCATCCGTGATCACATCATCCGAAAATGTCTGTCCGCGATTCCTCCCTGCGGAACTTGGAATTGATGCCTGAGGATAAAAAATCTTATAAATTAAGAACGTAGAATACCGAAAGGACGAGTTAAAGAGAATATAGAGCATTTCTATTTTAATGCCGTCAAATCTATGCTAAACTCATGGGCAGAAAGCAACGGTTTCAATAAGTGCCGGAGCATTACGAAAGATGAGGAGCAGAGTGATGGAGTTGGAAAGTGTATTTTTAGACAATCTTCCGGACACAGCAAATATGATCTTAAATATCCTGTGGGACAGAAATGAGGAAATGTGTACCGCTGAATTAACAGATGCAGTGAATGAAGTATATAACAGACGCTGGGAGAAGAACATGATACAGGAATTTATTAATCTGCTTATCCGGATGGACTATGTGGAGAAGAAGCGGCATGGATTTCGTGTATATTATGCTGCGTTAGGTGCAGATTATGAATTGTAAAAAAATTCTGAAAATTAATAAGAAATGATAAAATATCAAAAAAACAGATGGATAATACTTGACTTTGCTGATTTATAGTGCTATAACGTAACCGAAGCAAGGAAATAAAGTAAAAAGGATGAAAGATGATATGCAGAAAGGAAGCGTATAGTATGTCAGATAAGAATCCAAAACATCCATTAAAAAAGAAAAAGGTGGCAGCCAAGATCAATATTGCAGATCATGCCGCAGTAGAAGAGGCAAGAGAGACACATAAGTCAAAGAAACATGTATATTGATGAGTGGTTACAAAGTAGATGAGAGATACCCGGAGTCTTAGGATTTCGGGTATTTTTATGTAATAGCAAAATTCGTTGAAATACCCTATTATATAAAAAGCCCTCCGGGCAGGATTCTGCCTTTACAAATTAAAAAAGATATATTACGATAATTTCCGGCAGAAAGAGATCAGTGTGAAAATAAGATATTTCACACACAAGATTTGTGCTTACGCACAAACTTGATATGCGCAAAAGACAGCGCAAGAATGGAGATTTTTATGAAAGAATTACTTTATGGTATCGTGGAACTGCTCGCAAAGATACACAGTTATCTGCTTCGTTTAAACGATGCATATGAATACAATTTCAGCGACAAGGAACTGCATTTTTTGGTCATTGGAATTTTGGGAATGATGTTTATTTTTGTGGTGTATCCGGTTTTTAAATGGCTTGCAAAACACGATCATGTCATGGTGATCGCATGGATTTATGTTTTTACGCTGATCATCGTGATCACGTTTGCGATCGAGATCGGTCAGAAGGTAACGAACACCGGTAATATGGAGTTTGCAGATATTGTCTTTGGTGTAGTCGGGTTTATTGTGATGTTTTTTGTCTTTGCGATTATACGTGAGATTTACAAGGGAATCTTAAGTCTGATCCGTGATACGACACATCAGGATCAAAACCGCAGTAAAAAGAGACATCAGAGAGCATATGACGAATACGAAGAAGATGTCATGGATGAAGATCGCGAAGAATAAGATTTTTCACATGCAGAAATGAGGATTTTTATGAAGCAGATTTTAAAAAGAGTAGTGGAAACGCTCATCGTAATATTTGGAAACTGTATTTATGCGTTTGGAATTGCAATGTTTATTTTACCAAGCGGGCTTATCACAGGTGGAACGACAGGTATCGCATTGTTTGTCAATGATGTTTTTCACACACCGGTCACCGTGTTTGTACTTGTGTTTAATACGATTATGTTTCTGATCGGTTTTTTTGCATTTGGATGGAAATTTGCGGCAAATACGGTCGTGAGTACGTTCAGTTACCCGATCGCACTCGAATTGATCACGAGACTGCTTGGTGGTTACCGTATCACAGATGATCTGATCCTTTGCACGGTCTTTGGAGGTATCTGTATCGGGGCAGCGATCGGACTTGTCATCAGAATGGGAGCTTCCACAGGAGGTATGGATATCCCGCCTTTGATCTTAAATAAGTATTTTAAGATCCCGGTTTCAAGTTCTGTTTATGTATTTGATATGCTGATCTTACTGCTTCAGGTATTTCACAGCAGTGGAGAGCAGGTGCTTTACGGTATCCTGCTTGTGATCGTATACAGTGCAGTACTGGATAAATGTCTGATGCTTGGTACTGCAAAAATGCAGATCAAGGTTATCAGCAGCCATATTGATGAGATCCGCACGGCAGTGTTAAATGATATCGACCGCGGTGTGACGCTGTTAAACAGTGAGACCGGATTTTTAAGAAACAATACAATGATGCTTCTGACTGTGGTATCTATGCGTGAGCTTGCCAGAACGGAAAAACTGATCCATGAAGTAGACCCGGATGCCTTTGTGATTATCAATAAAGTCAGTGAAGTGTCCGGAAGAGGTTTTTCCAGTAAGAAGAGATATTTAAAACAGGAAAATGCAGATTAGTGTGAAAAATATTTTTCACACGCAGGAATGAGGATTAGTATGACACTGCAGCAGTTAAAATACGCTTTGACGATCGCGGACTGTGGATCGATGAACGAGGCGGCAAAAACGTTATTTCTCTCCCAGCCGAGTCTGTCAGAGACGATCCGGGAATTAGAGACAGAGATCGGATTTGATCTTTTTGTGCGTTCTAACCGTGGAATTCTTGTGACACCGGAAGGGGAAGAGTTTTTAGGATATGCAAGACAGGTTACGGAGCAGTTTCATCTGCTTACTACCCGCTATATTGATAAACAGGTTAAAGAAAAGTTCAGTGTATCCATGCAGCATTATACGTTTGCAGTCAAGGCATTCGTGGAGACGGTAAAACAGGCTGGAATGGAACGGTATGAATTTGCAGTCCATGAGACAACGACATATGATGTGCTTGAAAATGTAAAGAATTTTCGCAGTGAGATCGGGGTTTTATATCTGAATGATTTCAATGAAAAAGTCATGAATAAGATCATCAGGGAACATGGACTGGAATTTATCGAACTGTTTTCCTGTGATACTTATGTTTATCTCTGGTCGGGACATCCGCTGGCAAAAAAAGGAGAGATATCGATGGAGGAGCTGGATGCATATCCGTGTCTTTCTTTTGATCAGGGAGAGCATCATTCCCTTTATCTGGCGGAGGAAATGAAAAGCACTTATGATTATAAAAGACTCATTAAGGCAAATGACCGTGCCACGCTTCTGAATCTGATGATTGGATTAAATGCCTATACGCTCTGTTCCGGAATTATCTGTGAGGAACTAAACGGCAGTGACTATATGGCAATCCCGTTAAAGGAAACGGAGAAAATGCGCATTGGCTATGTGAAGCGGAAAGGGGCAAAAGTCAGCCATATCGGGGAGATCTATATCGGAGAATTAAAAAAATACAGGGAAAATGTGATGTGATCAGCTATAGGCGAAACCTATAACCAACTCAAGGTTTCCAATATTAACACTTTCTGTAACTACCTGTTATAATAAGGACTATCAAATCAAGACAGAGCAGTAGGAGAAAGGAGAGATCAGATATGCGTACAGAAATTAAGACCTATACAACAGCAGACAAAATGATGATGACAGGATCCATGTGCGGCATGATGTGTATGTGCTGTATGGGACGATTTCGTGTGCGGGAAGATATCTGATTTTATGCGTTGATAGAAAATGTAAAACAGATGTTTCCGCGAGGGAGCATCTGTTTTTTTGCCTTAATGCCAGATTTGTGATAAGATGGAGCGCGGAGCACACACAGGTGCTCACATAGGGCAGGAAGAAAGGAGAACATGTATGGCAGCAATTGAGGTCAGACATCTCTATAAAAAGTTTGAACAAAAGGGAGTGACCGTTGAGGCATTAAGTGATATCAATCTGACGGTGGAGCAGGGCGATATCTACGGAATCATCGGTATGTCGGGAGCTGGAAAAAGTACACTGGTACGATGCTTAAATTTCTTAGAGAAACCGACAGAAGGTCAGGTGCTGATCGAGGGTCAGGAATTAGGAGCATTGACAGAGAAGGAATTAAGAGGGCAGCGCAGCGATATTGCGATGATTTTTCAGAATTTTAACCTTCTGATGCAAAAGAGTGTACTTGACAATGTATGTTTCCCGATGCAGATCCAGGGAAAGAAAAAGAAAGAGGCGCGGGAAAGAGCGAGAGAGCTTTTAAAGACGGTCGGGCTTTCCGAAAAGGAAAAAGCGTATCCGGCACAGCTTTCCGGAGGACAGAGACAGAGAGTTGCGATCGCAAGAGCACTTGCTTCGGATCCGAAGATCTTACTTTGTGATGAGGCAACCAGTGCCTTAGATCCACAGACAACCGCTTCCATTCTTTCACTTTTAAAGGAGATCAATGAAAAACTTGGCATTACGATCGTGATCATCACACATCAGATGTCAGTGATCCGTGAGATCTGCAGTCATGTGGCGATCATTGAACACGGTATCCTTGTGGAAGACGGACTGGTAGAGGATATTTTTTCCCATCCAAAATCAAAAGCTGCAAAAGAACTGATCCTAAGAGATCAGCCTGGCAATAACAATGCACCGTTAGCGGGTGCAGTTCAGGAGCGCATGCAGGGGGATAAAAAGATCAGGGTCGTCTTTTCAGAGAATTCCGCATTTGAACCGGTCATTGCAAATATGATCTTACAGTTTAAAACGCCGGTAAATATTTTAAGGGCAGACACCAAGAATGTCGGTGGTGTTGCAAAGGGAGAGATGATCTTAGGACTTCCGGAGGACAGACATTTACAGGTAGATATCGAGGAATATTTAAAAGAAAAAGGACTTGCAGTTGAGGAGGTGACCGAAGATGTGGAATGAGCAGATTATCATGATGCTGTTAGAGGGTATCAAAGACACACTTTATATGACGTTGACATCTACGCTGATCGGTTATGTGATCGGACTTCCGATGGGAATCCTGTTAACGGTCACTGACAAAGATGGAATCCATCCGAATGCAGCAGTTTACAAGGTATTAGATGTCATTGCAAACCTGATCCGAAGCGTACCGTTTTTAATTTTACTGATCGTGCTGATTCCGTTTACGAGATTTCTGATCGGAAGAAGCTATGGACCGACGGCGACGATCGTTCCGCTTGTCATAGCAGCAGCACCATATATTGCACGAATGGTTGAATCTTCTTTAAAAGAAGTGGACGCAGGTGTCATTGAGGCAGCACGTTCCATGGGGGCTTCTAATTTTACGATTGTGACAAAAGTTATGTTAGTGGAAGCACGCACATCCCTGATCGTAGGGGCAACCATTTCACTTGGAACCATTTTAGGATATTCTGCAATGGCTGGAACTGTCGGTGGAGGCGGACTTGGAGATATCGCAATCCGCTATGGTTATACCAGATGGCAGACAGATATTATGATCGTAACCGTTATTTTACTGGTAATCTTATTCCAGATATTCCAGACGATCGGTATGAAACTTGCGAGCAATTTAGATCGCAGAAAATAAACGTAAACAATGTTTTTCACATTATTATAAATTTAGGAGGAAAATCCTCTGCTCCTGCAAGGGCAGTCGCATTTTTCTTCGAAAAACAAGGAGGATTATATTATGAAAAAAAGAGTACTTACCACAATCTTAGCAGGCGTTTTAGCTGTATCTGCATTCGCAGGATGCGGCAGCAGCAACACAGCAGGCAATGCAGCTGCAGATAATAACGCAGCAGCAGAAACAAACGATGCAGCAGTTGCAGACACCACTGCAGCAGAAAGTGAAGCATCCGAGAGCGTAGCTGACACACAGACAACAGAGGGCGGCACAATTACCGTAGCAGCTTCTGCAACACCACATGCAGAGATCTTAGAGGAAGCAAAGAAAATTCTTGCAGATCAGGGCTGGGACTTAGAGATTACCATTTTTGATGACTATGTACTTCCAAACGAAGTAGTAGAGAGCGGTGAGTTCGATGCAAACTACTTCCAGCACATCCCGTACTTAGAGAACTTCAATACAGAGAAA
The DNA here is from genome assembly GCF_003463035.1 of Roseburia sp. OF03-24. NCBI lineage: Bacteria > Bacillati > Bacillota > Clostridia > Lachnospirales > Lachnospiraceae > Roseburia > Roseburia sp. OF03-24. Next base: position 17,408 of record NZ_QSCK01000009.1, read on the forward strand.
GGTACACACCTTGTCAATGCTGGCGGTATCCATTATGAGCCATTCGGAATTTATCCGGGAACAAAGAAAGATCTCTCTGAGTTAGCAGATGGCGATACGATCGCAGTACCGAACGATACAACAAACGAGGCAAGAGCATTATTACTGTTACAGGACAACGGTATCATTACTTTAAAAGATGGCGCTGGTTTAGAGGCAACTGTAAATGATATCGCTGAGAATCCGCACAACATCAAGATCGAAGAGCTTGCAGCAGAGCAGGTAGCAAGAGTAGCACCGGAAGTTGCATTTGTTGTATTAAACGGTAACTATGCATTACAGGCAGGTTATTCCGTAGCACAGGATTCCTTAGCATATGAGACATCTGATTCTGAAGCAGCAAAAACTTATGTAAATGTTATCGCTGTAAAAGAAGGAAATCAGAACAACCCTGGCATCCAGGCACTTGTAAAAGTATTAAAATCTGATGATATCAAAAAATTCATCAACGATACTTATGATGGTGCGGTTATTCCATTTGAGGACTAATTGATTCCTAATCAGAAATGAATATAAAAAAGAGAAAGGGCATGGCGGAGACGTCATGTTCTTTTTTTGTACCTTGTGGATGGCTTAGAATGTAATAAAATGAGTTGTCTGATAAATGATGGTTTGTGGGTGATATGAGTTTCCTCGTGTAGGGTGGTTCTGGGGATTTTAGATTGGCAAATTGCATCAAGCCGGGACTGTTTTGTTCCGTTGTCCGAAAATAAGAAAGTCTAAGTATGCCTGATTTAGTTTTATGCCGGAGTGACGTGTGCGTCCTAAATGTGCCGTCCGGGCACATTAGGACTTGTGCTGCCGTCCGTGGCAGCACAACACTGTATTGTGAACAGGCATACAAAGACTTTCTAATTTTCTCCCAAAGTCACAAAACAGGTTCCGGCTTGATGCGATTTGCCAGCCACTAAGTTGTGAACCACCCTTCGCCGGGGAACTTATTTTACAACCTTGGGGGGACGTAAATTTTTAGTGTTTTATGTGTGAATCTGATTAAAAAAATATTTTCAAATAACTATATTCAATAGTTTATTATTTTTGTCCCTATTTACATTTGTGTGTCTGATGTATCAACAGTATAATTATACATTTCACGAATTGCGTATGCAATTAGAAAATCAAGTAGTCCAAATTCAAATACAAACCAATGAGGCTTTTCAGATAATCTGGGAAGCCTTTTTAAGAGGTTGTGATTTTAAGGTAATGAGTACAAGCATTAACCAATGTCTATGAGGCTGTTTTTCAAACACCAAGATATAGAAAATATAAAATATTTTTGAAAGGAAACTATTATGGAAAACAAATCACAAATCACAGACATTAGTTTGGATGTAGTATTTTTTATCAACATGTGTTAGCCTACTGTTATACAATCGGTACGTGAAGGGAGGAGCTGTTTATGTGGTTTTGGTGGTTTATGTTAATATGTGATCTGATAATTCCTATTGCTATGGTCATTGGTGGAAGAATGATGTGGAAACATTGTCCAAAAAATATAAATAGTATGTCAGGCTACAGAACAACTCGCTCAATGAAAAATATGGATACATGGAAATTTGCGAATGACTACTGCGGAAGAATTTGGTGGAAAATAGGATGGGTAATGATTATACCATCTGCTTTGATACATATTCCATTATATCATAGTGATAAGAATACGATTGGATTTGCAGGGTTGATTCTTGTGACAATTCAATGCTTTATTATGATTATATCAATTTATCCGACAGAGAAAGCTTTAAAAAAACATTTTAATGATGATGGAACACGTAGATAACTACAATTTGACGAGGAGATGATTTACATGAAAAAGAGTCTATCAAGGATTATCGGTTTGATGATGCTGATTATAGCTATTGTATTTATAATGTATGCATTGAACCATCCAGAAATGAGTTTTCCATGGAACAATACTATTACGTGGTTGCTGTATGGTGTATATTTTCTTGTGACAGTAGTGTTGCTTATTGCACCTAAAATGAAGAAGTGAGAAATTCCAGTTTGTCAATTACAGGTGACATTGAAAGAGCCAGTCCATTCAAGGTGCTGGCTCTTTCAAAATTCCATTCTAATAAATTGCACGACAACTTAGAGTAAAAATGAATACCCATTAGTAAGAAGTGAATAGAAAATGAATAAAAGAGTGGTGTTTCGTATAGTTATGAGCTAGTATGCATCAGACACACTTTTGTAAATAGGGAGTTATTTTTGATTACACTGGCAAAAACCTCGATATATAACACTATGCTCATATTTATTGCCATACACATTTGAAAATATTTTGTGTTATTGGTCTGGAAATTTACGAAAAAATTCATGTAATACAATGTAGCAGATGGAAAATCTGGGAAGTCATTAGGTTGAATATTAATGATACAGCACATTAGCATTTTAAGCATATTTCCATTTGTGCGAATATCGAAAATTCGCACCTACGCCCCCAGTTTTGAGATGAACCGCCCACCCAAATGGTGTTTCATAACCTGGAGGCTGGCATCTTGCGCAAAGCCGAAGCTAATTTTGTGACTTTGGGAGAAAATTAGAAAAACTTGGCCTGCCTGTAGTTACACAGTGATGTTCTGCCACGGATGGCAGAACAAGGCTTCACGAGCCAAGGATGGCTCGTTGAATGCCGGTCACGTCACTCCGCCATAACCTAAATCAGGCAGACCTAGCTTTTCTTATTTTCGGACAACGGAACCAAAATTAACTCCGGCTTTGCGTAAGATGCCACTCACAAGCCTGCGACACACCATTTGGACGGGCGACGCATATCACCCACAAACCATCATTTGTCGGGGGGATTGTAGGATGTTGCCATGGAGAAGTAGCATGGAAAAACATTTGACAAAAACTGGAATATTTGATATTATAATAACAGTAATGATTACTATTATTGTATAGACGTAATGATAGAACATTCGAGAAACATGTATTTTATCATTTGAAATCAGATTTTGATATGAGAAACGGTGAAAATAAACAATTTATAAAATCACATTCTGTTCGTTGAAACCCAAATAAGCATGTGGTATGATTTCACCGGAAAAGCCAATAATAGAATGGAAAGAGAGAGGGATACGGATATGTATAATATTAGAAAAGTTACGGATGACATTACATGGATCGGAGCGAGTGACCGCAGACTGGCATTGTTTGAAAATATTTTTCCAATCAGCCGCGGCGTATCTTACAACTCCTATATTCTGGTGGATGAGCAGACCGTTCTTTTTGATACCGTAGATGCTTCCGTTGCAGGACAGTTTTTTGAAAATCTGGAGGCGGTTTTAGAGGGAAGAACATTGGACTACCTGATCGTAAATCATATGGAGCCGGATCATTGTGCAATGATCGGTGATATTGTACGAAGATATCCGGATGTTAAGATCGTTGGAAATACGAAAACATTTGGGATGATGAACCAGTTCTTTGGAACAGATTTTGCAGAACGTTCCATTGTAGTAAAAGAGGGTGATACATTATCAGCCGGAAAGCATACGCTTCATTTTGTGATGGCACCTATGGTACACTGGCCGGAAGCGATGGTAACTTATGATGATGTGGATAAAGTGTTATTTTCGGCAGATGGATTTGGTTCTTTTGGCGCATTAAATGGCAATATTTTTGCTGATGAAGTTGATTTTGACCGTGACTGGCTGGATGATGCAAGACGTTATTATACGAATATTGTTGGAAAGTACGGAGCCTCTGTACAGACATTATTAAAGAAGGCAGCAGGACTTGATATTGCTATGATCTGTCCGCTGCATGGACCGGTCTGGAGAGAAAACCTGCCGTATATTCTGGAAAAATACCAGAAATGGAGTACTTATGAAGCAGAAGATCAGGCGGTTGTGATCATGTATGCGTCTATGTATGGCAATACGGCATCTGCTGCAGATGCACTTGCAGGTGCGCTTGCAGTGCGCAGTGTGAAGAAAATTGCAGTTTACGATGTATCCAATACACATGTTTCTGAGCTGATCAGTGAGATCTTCCGTGCAAGCCATCTGGTGTTTGCAGTACCGACTTATAATGCCGGAATTTATCCGGTTATGGAAAACCTGCTTTCTGATATGAAGGCGCTGGCTGTTCAGAAAAAGACGGTTGCGGTCATGGAAAATGGAACCTGGGCACCAACAGCCGCAAAGCAGGTAAAAGAAAAACTTGGCGAAATGAAAGATATGACGATACTCGATGCCGGACTTACCATTAAATCCGCAATGCATGCTGGTCAGAAGGCAGAGCTGGATGCATTGGCAGATGAGATCGTAAAGAGTATGATGTAGTAAGATTGCAGGGCGAAGCATAGGATAAAACAATGTCCTATGCTTTGTTTTTACAGAAAAAACAGAACAAAAGTTCGATTTTTGCTGTACATTTTTTTGATTGAATGATATACTGGAAACAGAATCATACTAAATATTGATGTCAGATGTTCCCAGATAGAAAAATTCATTGGGAGAAATGAGGAATACCATGGATCATTTCAAATTACATTCAAAATATAAACCGACCGGGGATCAGCCTCATGCGATCGAAGAACTGGTAAAAGGATTTGAGGAAGGCAATCAGTTTCAGACTTTACTGGGTGTTACAGGTTCCGGTAAGACTTTTACAATGGCAAATGTGATTCAGGCACTGAATAAGCCAACACTTATCATATCCCATAATAAAACACTGGCAGCGCAGTTATATGGGGAGATGAAAGAGTTTTTTCCGGAAAATGCAGTGGAGTATTTTGTGTCCTACTATGATTATTACCAGCCGGAAGCATATGTGCCTCAGACGGATACCTATATCGCAAAAGACTCGGCAATCAATGAAGAAATAGATAAACTGCGCCTTTCTGCGACAGCTGCACTGGTGGAGCGTAAGGATGTGATCGTGGTGGCGTCTGTTTCCTGTATTTATGGTCTGGGCAGCCCGGAAGATTATCTTGGAATGATGGTTTCCTTAAGACCTGGGATGGAGAGAGACAGGGATGATGTACTCCGCGCCCTGGTTGATATCCAGTATACAAGAAATGATATGGATTTTCACCGCGGTACGTTCCGTGTGCGGGGGGATACGTTAGAGATTTTTCCGGCAAACTATGGAGATACGGCAGTACGCGTGGAATTTTTCGGTGATGAGATCGACCGTATTACAGAGATTGATGTGCTGACCGGAGAGATCAAATGTGAACTGGAGCATTTTGCCGTGTTCCCGGCATCCCATTACGTTGTGCCGCAGGAGAAGATTTTAAAGGCATGTGAAGCGATCGAACAGGAATTGGACGAGCGCATCCGGTATTTTAAAGGTGAGGACAAGCTGCTTGAGGCGCAGCGTATTTCGGAGAGGACTAATTTTGATATAGAGATGCTGAAAGAAACGGGATTCTGCAGCGGCATTGAGAATTATTCAAGGCATCTTGCAGGACTTCCGGCAGGGGCGACACCGCATACGCTGATGGATTATTTTAAGGATGATTATCTGATCATTGTGGATGAGTCACATATCACAATCCCACAGATCCGCGGCATGTATGCGGGAGACCAGTCGAGAAAGTCAACGCTGGTCGACTATGGTTTCCGTCTGCCATCAGCGAAGGATAACCGTCCGCTTAATTTTGAAGAGTTTGAGAGCAAGATAGATCAGATGCTGTTTGTATCGGCGACTCCGAATGTATATGAAGATGAACACGAACTGCTCCGTACAGAGCAGATCATCCGTCCGACCGGATTACTTGATCCGGAGGTTGTGGTACGTCCGGTGGAGGGGCAGATTGATGATCTGATCGGCGAGGTTAATAAAGAGATTAAAGATCATCATAAGGTGCTGATCACAACACTGACGAAGAAGATGGCAGAAGATCTGACCGATTATATGCGTGAGATTGGTATCCGCGTGAAATATCTTCATTCAGATATTGATACATTAGAACGTGCTGAGATCATAAGAGATCTGCGTCTGGATGTATTTGACGTGCTTGTCGGCATCAACCTGCTGCGAGAGGGACTGGATATACCGGAGATCACGCTGGTGGCGATTTTAGATGCTGATAAAGAGGGATTCTTAAGATCGGAGACATCACTGATACAGACGATCGGACGTGCTGCGCGTAACAGTGAGGGACACGTTATCATGTATGCAGATAAGATCACAGATTCCATGCGTGTCGCGATAGAGGAGACAAAGCGGCGTCGTGAGATACAGCAGGCATATAATGAAGAACATGGCATTACACCTACAACGATCCAGAAATCTGTGCGGGAACTGATCAGCGTATCTAAGAAGGTAGCAAAGGAAGAAATGAATTTCAAAAAAGATCCGGAATCCATGAACCGGGACGAGCTTACAAAGCTGATCGCAGATATCCAGAAGAAGATGCAGAAGGCTGCGGCAGACCTAAACTTCGAGGCGGCTGCGGAATACCGCGACAAGATGGTGGAATTAAAGAGCATGCTGCGTGATATGTAATAAGAAAAGGACAGTAAATCATGAAAAAAACAAGTGAAAGAAAATACATTAAGATCAGAGGTGCAAATGAGCATAATCTGAAAAATATTGATGTAGATATTCCAAGAGATGAATTTGTCGTGCTGACCGGACTTTCCGGTTCCGGAAAATCATCGCTTGCGTTTGATACAATATATGCGGAGGGACAGAGACGGTATATGGAGTCACTTTCCTCTTATGCAAGACAGTTCTTAGGACAGATGGAAAAGCCAAATGTAGAGAAAATTGAAGGATTGTCTCCGGCAATCTCCATCGACCAGAAATCAACGAATCGTAATCCAAGATCTACCGTTGGAACTGTTACGGAGATTTACGATTATTTTCGTCTGTTGTATGCAAGGGTCGGTATCCCACATTGCCCAAAGTGTGGCAGGGAGATTAAAAAACAGACAGTTGACCAGATGGTCGATCAGATCATGACACTTCCGGAGCGTACTAAGATCCAGCTTTTAGCACCGGTGGTACGGGGAAGAAAAGGAGAGCACCAGAAGCTGTTAGAACAGGCAAAGCGCAGCGGTTATGTGCGTGTGATCGTAGATGGCAGTATGTATGAGCTGACCGAGGAAATTAAACTCGATAAGAATAAAAAGCATAATATCGAGATAGTGGTAGACCGTCTGATGGTAAAACCGGGTATTGAGAAGCGTTTATCAGATTCCATTGAAAATGTACTGGAGTTGTCAAAGGGACTGATGACGGTGGATGTGATCGATGGGGAGCCGATCCAGTTCTCGGAGAGTTTTTCCTGTCCGGACTGCGGTATCAGTATCGGAGAGATTGAACCGCGGAGTTTTTCATTTAATAATCCATTTGGTGCGTGTCCGACCTGTTTCGGACTTGGTTATAAAATGGAGTTTGATGTGGATCTGATGATTCCGGACAAGCGTCTTTCAATTGCGGAGGGGGCAATCCAGGTTATGGGATGGCAGTCCTGTACAGATCCGTCGAGTTTTACGTATGCTGTGTTAAAAGCATTGACCGAAGAATATCATTTTTCATTGGAGACACCGTTTCAGGATTATCCGGATGAGATTAAATACGTGATCCTGCATGGAACAGATGGCAAAGAACTAAAGGTACATTATAAGGGAATGCGTGGCGAAGGTATTTATGATGTGGCATTTGAGGGACTGATCCGGAATGTACAGCGCAAATACCGTGAGACCGGTTCTGATACCATGAAGCAGGAATATGAGCAGTTTATGCGTATCACTCCGTGTGAAACATGTAAGGGACAGCGTCTGAAAGCAGAATCATTAGCTGTTACAGTTGCGGATAAGAATATTTATGAGATTACATCCATGTCCGTAAAAAGTCTCGGAAGTTTTCTGAATGACATGGAGTTAAGTCATCAGCAGCATCTGATCGGAGATCAGATCTTAAAAGAAATCCGTGCGCGTGTGGGATTTTTAAATGAAGTCGGACTCGATTATCTGTCACTGTCCCGTGCTACTGGAACGCTTTCCGGTGGAGAGGCACAGCGTATCCGGCTGGCAACTCAGATCGGCTCCGGTCTTGTGGGTGTGGCTTATATTTTAGATGAGCCGTCTATTGGTCTGCACCAGAGAGACAATGATAAGCTGCTTGGTGCATTAAAGAATTTGAAAGATCTTGGAAATACACTGATCGTTGTAGAGCATGATGAGGATACGATGCTTGCTGCGGATTATATAGTGGATATCGGCCCCGGTGCAGGTGCGCACGGTGGACAAGTGGTAGCGTGCGGAACTGCAGAAGAAATCATGAAAAATAAAAATTCTGTGACAGGTGCTTATTTAAGCGGCAGAATTAAGATCCCGGTTCCGTCAGAGCGCAGAAAGCCGACCGGATTTCTGACAATAAAAGGTGCGAGGGAGAATAACCTTAAAAATATCGATGTGAAGGTTCCGCTTGGTATCATGACCTGTATTACAGGTGTTTCTGGTTCGGGAAAGAGTTCTCTCACCAATGAAATATTATATAAAAGACTGGCAAGAGACTTAAACCGTGCAAGATGTATTCCGGGCAAACATGATGATATCCTTGGCATTGAACAGTTAGACAAAGTGATCGATATCGACCAGTCCCCGATCGGAAGAACACCGCGATCAAATCCTGCGACGTATACAGGGGTATTTGATATGATCCGTGATCTTTTTGCTGCAACACCGGATGCGAAGGCGAAGGGATATAAGAAGGGAAGATTCAGTTTCAATGTAAAAGGAGGGCGCTGTGAGGCATGTTCAGGTGATGGAATTTTAAAGATAGAGATGCATTTTCTGCCGGACGTATATGTTCCGTGTGAGGTTTGTGGTGGAAAGCGTTATAACCGTGATACATTAGAAGTAAAATATAAAGGTAAGAGCATCTATGATGTGCTTGACATGACAGTAGAAGAGGCTTTGAAATTCTTTGAAAATGTACCTGCAATCGCAAGAAAGATCCAGACACTCTATGATGTGGGACTGTCGTATGTCAAACTTGGACAGCCATCAACGGAACTTTCCGGTGGAGAGGCACAAAGAATCAAACTGGCAACGGAACTGTCGAAGCGAAGCACAGGCAAGACGATTTACATTCTCGATGAGCCGACAACAGGACTCCATTTTGCAGATGTCCATAAGCTGATCGAGATCCTGCGAAGACTTTCGGATGGTGGAAACACTGTGATCGTGATCGAGCATAATTTAGACGTGATAAAGACGGCAGATTATATTATCGATATGGGACCGGAAGGCGGAGACGGTGGCGGAACTGTGATCGCACAGGGAACACCGGAGGAAGTTGCAGAAGTGCCGGGATCCTATACGGGATATTATGTGAAAAAATATCTTGAGAGAGACAGGGAGAACTGTCAGGAATCTTAAGTATGTAAGAACTGTAAAAATATAAAGAAAGCAGGATTGACTGCATCAAAAGAGGCGCTGCAACTGCAGCGCCTTATTACATTCGGGGAGTACTCCCCGGAATCCCTTGCGGAAAACCGGGAAGCATGAGTTATGAAAAATTATACTGCCCGTCAGACTTACTGACGGTTGGGTCCGTTTGTATCGGACTTATTAGCTAGTACTCTTAGAATATAAAATAAAAATGTGATGAAAATGTGATGATAAAATGAAAAATAAACAAAATAAATAAAAAAGAATGAAGATTTTCTTATTTTTTTTAAAAATGCAGTCCTGCCATAAAAAAACCTTTGAAAAATCCCATTTTTTGTATATAATAGGACTGTATATGTAAAAATAGGTTTAATGGCATTTCTGTGTCCGGGAGGACATGGGAATATTACCCATAGATTTTAGGAACAGAGAGACGAAAGGGGCAAGTATTTAAAATGATGAGTACAGATATTGGTATCGATCTCGGTACTGCCAGCATATTAGTTTATATCAAAGGAAAAGGTGTTGTATTAAAGGAGCCGTCAGTTGTGGCTTTTGATCGTGATACAAATAAGATAAAAGCAATCGGAGAGGAAGCAAGACTGATGCTTGGAAGAACACCGGGCAATATCGTAGCAGTCAGACCACTTCGTCAGGGTGTTATTTCAGATTATCAGGTTACAGAGAAGATGATCAAGTACTTTATACAGAAAGCACTTGGTAAAAAAACATTCCGCAAGCCACGTATCAGTGTATGTGTGCCAAGCGGTGTTACAGAGGTTGAAAAAAAGGCTGTTGAGGATGCAACCTATCAGGCAGGAGCAAGAGAGGTTGCAATCATTGAGGAGCCGATCGCTGCTGCAATCGGAGCAGGTATTGATATTTCAAGGCCATGTGGAAATATGATCGTAGATATCGGAGGAGGAACAGCAGATATTGCAGTTATTTCCCTGGGAGGCTCGGTTGTCAGCACTTCTATCAAGATCGCCGGAGATGATTTTGATGAGGCGATCGTTCGTTATATGCGTAAAAAACACAATCTTCTGATCGGTGAGCGTACCGCAGAGGATATCAAGATCCGCATCGGAAGCTGTTTTCCACAGGCACAGGCTGAGACGATGGATGTGCGTGGACGTAATCTTGTGACAGGACTTCCGAAAACGGTAACAGTTTCCTCAGAGGAGACGGAAGAGGCACTCAGAGAACCGACGCTTCAGATCGTGGAAGCCGTACATTCCGTACTTGAAAAAACACCACCGGAACTTGCAGCAGATGTTGCAGATCGTGGTATCGTGCTGACAGGTGGGGGATCACTGCTCAGAGGTTTAGAGGAATTGATTGAGGATCGCACGGGAATCAATACGATGACTGCAGATGAACCAATGACATGCGTTGCGATCGGTACCGGAAAATTCGTAGAGTTTTTAGCCGGAAAACGTGATGATGATTAATTTTATGAAAGATTTGCCGATACAATAAATGGAAGATATGCTTTGTGCACGGAAGATGTGATAAAAAGAACAAAAGCTGTGCAGAAATGGAGAGTTTACATGGTAAAAGGATTGTATACAGCGTATACAGGAATGATCAATGAACAGAACCGTCTGGATATTCTTTCCAATAACCTTGCAAATGCAGATACCAATGGTTATAAGAAAGAAGGAGCTACCAACCAGACATTTGCAGATGAACTTGCAATCAAGATTAAGGATACTTCCTATTATGGTATGCCACAAAAACTTGGAACCATGAGCATGGGGGTACACATAGGAGAGACTTATACAGATTACAGTCAGGGAAATTTCCGGGTAACCGATAATTCTACAGATTTTGCCCTGGATGGCGATGGTTTTTTTGCGATCGCTTATACAGATAAAGCTGGAAATACATCTGTGAAGTACAGCAGAGATGGAGCTTTTGTGGTAAATACAGCAGGTTATCTTGTCACGAAAGATGGCGATTATGTGTTAAACCAGAATGGCGCAATGAATGCAGATGCAGGAGCACGTATTCAGGTAGATCCGAATTTACCGATCACCGTTGATGAAAAGGGAAATATTTTTCAGAACAACCAGCAGGTCGGAACGATCGGTGTTGTAGATATAGAAGATTATAATTATCTGGCGAAGTATGGCGAGAATATGTATGATCTGGTAAATGGTGGGGTTCGTCAGGCGTCTACTGCGAAAGTAACACAGGGATGTATCGAATCATCCAATATCAATGTTGTTTCGGAGATGGTTAATATGATCACGATATCGAGAGCTTTCCAGGCAGGACAAAAGGTGATCAATGCTGTGGATGAAACACTCGATAAAGCGGTAAATCAGGTAGGAAAGGTATAAGCAGGAGGTAAACCGGAATTATGATGAGAGCTCTTTATACTGCGGCAACCGGTATGATTGCACAGCAGTCAAATGTGGATAATATTTCAAACAACCTTTCAAATGTTAATACAGTTGGATATAAACAGGAGAAGATGGAGTTTAAATCTTTGCTCTATCAAACCATTCAGACAAGAACAACCAGTGCAAATGGAGAGGAAAAACCGATTTCTGCACAGGTTGGACTCGGTACCAGGGTGGCATCTAACACCTCCATTTATACACAGGGATCACTGATGGCAAGTGAGAATGCTACTGACTTTGCAATCAGTGGAGATGGATTTTTTGCAGTGCGCGGAGCAGATGGAAAGACTTACTATACCAGAGCCGGTGATTTTGTATGGTCTGTAAATGCAGGTAATACATTGACTCTCTGCACAAATGAGGGCTATCCTGTTTTAGATTCCAATAACCAGCCGATCAATCTTCCGGCAGGTATCAGTGCAGAAAAAGTGATCGTCAGCGAAAATGGAAAAATTGGATATACCAATGCTGCCGGTAATTATGTAGATATGAATCAGACTATCGGGTTGTTCCAGTTTAACAACCCAAGTGGACTTGAAAAGGTAGGAACGAATCTTCTTGCGGTGACACCGGCATCCGGGAATGCCATGAATGAGTCTACGACGGCAAATCTTACTAAGAGTAAGGTTTTACAGAATTATTTAGAGGGGTCGAATGTTCAGGTTGCAGATGAAATGGTAAACCTGATCATCGCACAGCGTGCATATCAGCTTAATTCCAAGGCAATCACGACATCAGATGAGATGCTTGAGCAGGCAAATAATCTGAAACGCTAAGGACAGACAGCGGATATAGGAAAGGAAAAATGATATGATTTCCATGGACAGCATTTCATCATTGATCGATACAAGTAAGAATACGGCAGCTGCAAATCAGGCAAACTCTCTGCAGAACTCCTTAAACAGTATTTCTTCGGATACTTCCGAGGATGAACTGATGCAGGTATGCAAAGATTTTGAATCATATTTTGTGGAAGAGGTTTTAAAAGAGATCAAGGAGAGCCTGATGGATGATGATGAAGAGGATTCTTCTACATCAACGATGACTGATTATTATATGGATAATGTGATCGAACAAGTTGCTGATCAGGTTGTGGATGAAGTTGGAACCAGTTTTACACAACAGCTCTATGAGCAGATGAAACGTAATTATAATATTGAATAAAGGCGCGCAGATAAAATACAGTTTTGTAAAATCGGCGCAGCGAAGTAAGGTGTGCAGATAAGTACATAAATCAGTGCAGTTTTAATGGGAAAATGAATCTCTGCTTCAGAATCCCGTTAGACTGCATTTTTTAAATTAGTTACTGGAATGGAGAAAAAAGTGGAAAGTCTTGCAGGATATGTGGAACACATTATATATCGAAATGCGGATAATGGTTATACCGTCTTAAATCTGGTAAGCGGAGAAGATGAGATCACCTGCGTAGGGGTATTTTCTGCGATTGCAGAAGGAGAAAATATTGAGGCACAGGGAGAGTATACAGAGCATCCGACCTATGGACAGCAGTTTAAGGTGGCAAGTTTTGAGGAGAAAGCACCGGAGGATGAAGAGGCAATCGAGAGGTATCTTGGTTCCGGGGCGATCAAAGGAATCGGACTTGCCATGGCTGCGAGGATCGTCAGACGTTTTAAGGAGGATACTTTCCGGATCATAGAGGAAGAGCCGGAACGTCTTGCGGAGATCAAAGGAATCAGTAGCCGGAAAGCAATGGAGATTGCCAGTCAGGTGAATGAAAAAAGGGATCTGCGTCAGGCGATGATCTTTTTGCAGCAATATGGAATCACAATGAACCTTGCGGTTAAAGTATATCAGGCATATGGACAGGATATTTACAGTATTATCCGGGAAAATCCATACCGCCTGGCAGATGATATTGATGGAGTCGGATTCAGGACAGCGGATGAGATTGCAGCAAGAGTCGGGATACGCATGGATTCGGATTTCCGTGTGCGCAGTGGAATACTCTATACACTGCTTCAGGCAAGTGGGGAGGGACATACTTATCTGCCTGAAACGGAGCTGACACCGCGTGCAGCTAAATTATTGAATGTTACGGCGGAACAGGTGGAAAAACAGTATATGGATCTGGCGATTGAGCGGAAAATCATATTAAAGCAGATGGAAGATCAGACGCAGATCTATGCTGCATCCTTTTATTACATGGAAGCAAACACAGCTACCATGTTGAAACGTCTCAATGTAAGCTATGATGTGTCTGATATGGAGATAGAACAGCGAATCCGGGGAATTGAAAAGAAAAGCGGAATGACGCTGGATGAACATCAGGTAACTGCAGTCAAAGAGGCAGTGCGCAACGGACTGCTTGTGATCACGGGAGGACCGGGAACCGGAAAGACGACAACGATCAACACGATCATCCGTTATTTTGAACTGGAGGGACTTGAAATCTATTTGGCTGCTCCGACCGGGCGCGCTGCAAAACGTATGAGCGAGACGACCGGATTTGAAGCACGGACAGTTCACCGTATGTTGGAGTTGAATGGAGGAGCTGAAGGAAGCGGAGGATTTGAAAGGGATGAGAGCAATCCGCTGGAAGCAGATGTGATCATTGTAGATGAGATGTCGATGGTGGATATTTCTCTGATGTGCTCATTGCTTAAGGCAATTTCCGTTGGGACAAGGCTGATCCTTGTCGGGGATGTCAACCAGCTTCCGAGTGTCGGACCAGGCAGTGTGCTCCGTGATATCATTCAGTCACATGCCTGCAATGTGGTCATGCTGACAAAGATTTTCCGACAGGCATCCACCAGTGATATTATTGTCAATGCGCATAAGATCAACCATGGAGAAGAAGTGGTGCTAGACAATAAGAGCATGGATTTCTTTTTCTTAAAAAGATATGATGCGGATGTGATCATAAATGTGGTTTTGCAGCTGATCAAACAGAAATTACCTAAATTCGTAGATGCCACGCCGTATGATATCCAGGTGCTGACGCCGATGCGCAAAGGCTTGCTGGGAGTAGAGCGTCTGAATGGAATTTTGCAGCGTTATATGAATCCGCCGGCAAATGATAAGGTAGAGAAAGAGTATGGCAGTACAGTGTTCCGCGAAGGGGATAAAGTTATGCAGACGAAGAATAACTATCAGCTGGCGTGGGAAATTCGTACAAAATATGGTCTGACTGTGGATAAAGGTCTCGGAATTTTCAATGGAGATATGGGGATCATAAGACAGATCAATGATTTTGCAGAGCAGATGATCATTGAATTTGACGAGGGAAGAATGGTGGAGTATCCTTATAAGCTATTGGATGAACTTGAGCTTGCCTATGCGATCACGATACATAAATCGCAGGGAAGTGAGTATCCTGCAGTTGTTATTCCTCTGCTCAGTGGTCCTATGATGCTGATGAACCGGAATCTTTTGTATACTGCGGTCACGCGTGCGAGAAAGTGTGTGACATTAGTCGGCAATGAAGTGACTTTTCAGCAGATGATTCAGAATACCTCGCAGCAGAAGCGGTATAGCGGACTCTGCGACCGCTTAAAAGAAAATTAAATAATAAAAAGCTGCCATACAATTAGCAGCCGATGAAAAGTTTTTAACACCGGTCATATTGTATGGCAGCTTTTTGATTCATTACATAAATACATGCGGAGCATGTAAGCGGTTGCTATGAAAGCAACGCTTTATCATTGGCAAATTCTTCGCCGCTGACTTTCTCAAACTGATGGAGAAGATCCTCGACAGTCAGTTTCTTTTTTTCTTCCCCGGAGATATTTAAAATCACTTTTCCCTCATGCATCATGATCAGACGATTGCCATGTACGATGGCATCCTTCATATTGTGTGTGACCATCATGGCGGTCAGATGATTTTCTGAGATAATCTTATCGGAAATCTCAAGCACTTTTGCGGCAGTTTTTGGGTCAAGTGCAGCAGTGTGTTCATCTAACAGTAAAAGTTTTGGCTTTTTGATCGAAGCCATTAAAAGTGTGATCGCCTGGCGTTGTCCACCGGAAAGCAGACCGACTTTGCTGGTGAGACGGTCTTCAAGTCCGAGATCTAAGGTTTTGAGGAGCTCCCGGTAAGTGTCACGTTCCTGATGAGTGATACCCCAGGAGAGCCCGCGTTTTTCTCCACGTCTTGCTGCAATTGCCATGTTTTCTTCAATTGACATAGTGGTTGCGGTTCCGGTCATTGGGTCCTGAAATACACGTCCGAGATATTTGGCACGTTTGTGTTCGGATAACTTAGTAACGTCATCGCCTCCGATATATATTTTACCGGAATCGATCGGCCATACACCGGCAACTGCGTTTAACGTAGTTGATTTACCGGCACCATTTCCTCCGATGACAGTGACGAAATCACCTTCCTCTAAGGTCAGGTTGACACCGTTTAGTGCAACTTTTTCATTGATGGTTCCTGGATTAAAAGTTTTATGGATATTATCAAGTTTTAACATTTCAGCCATTGACAGACACCCCTTTCCTGCCGTATTTGGACTTGAGATACGGGAATGCAAGGAAAATCGCCACGACGATGGCGGAAAACAGTTTTAAGTCATCAGACGGAAGTTTCAGCCACAATACGATATTCATTACAATATAGTAGATGATCGCTCCACCGATTACAGAAAACATGGTATACGCAAATGCTAGATGCTTTCCAGCACATAATTTTCCAAAGAGGACTTCACCGATGATGACAGCGGCAAGTCCGATTACAATGGCACCACGTCCCATGTTGACGTCTGCAGCTCCCTGATATTGTGCGTAAAGACCACCGCACAGACCGACGAGACCATTTGAGATCATCAGCGCAACGACAGTATGGAAATCGGTATTGATACCCTGTGCACGCGCCATCTGGCGGTTGCATCCGGTTGCACGGATCGCATGTCCCTGTTCTGTCCCGAAATACCAGTATAAAAGTGCTACGACTGCAACACAGAACAGAACACAGGTGATAAATAAACGGATTTTTGTGGAAGAAGAATCCGAAATATACCGCAGGGAAACAACTAACGGATACTTGTCAACACTGACAGCCTGATTGGAACTTCCCATAATATTTAAGTTAATGGAATAGAGGGAGATCTGTGTCAGAATACTGGCAAGGATTCCGGGAATTCCGAGTGCAGTGTGCAGGATTCCGGTAATAAATCCGGCTGCCATGCCTGCTAAAAATGCAAAAATAAGTGCTGCCCACGGGTGCATGCCGGAGCGGATCAGCATTACGGCAACGGCACCGCCGGTGGCAAGAGAACCGTCTACGGTAAGGTCAGCAAAATCCAAAAGTCTGTATGTAATATATACACCCAATGCCATCAGCCCCCAGACCAGCCCCTGCGCGAATGCGCCGGGCATGGAGCGGAAGAGAGCCATCGGGTCTAAAGACATAAGTATTGTCATAGGAAAACCCCTTATCAAAAATATTTTTATTCAGCAGCGATGGCTGTATAGTCATCCGGAACAGTGATGCCAAGCTGTGAACAGATATCAGCATTGTACTCTTTTGTAACATTTTCTGCATACTGTACATCCATGGTAGAGATATCAGCGCCGTTTACTAAAACATCGTATGCCATTTTACCTGCAGCATATCCGATGTCATAGTAGCTGATGGAAAGTGTGGCTACACCACAGCCGGAGCAGATACCTTCCTCACCGGCGATGATCGGAACACCTGCCGGAAGTGCGATATTGTTGATGGATTCAGTATTGCCTGCCATGGTATTGTCAGTCGGAATATAGAGAACATCACAGTCGCTGACGGCACTCTGTACGACAGAAGCAATGTCGTTGGAATCCGATACAGTGTATTCTTTATAGGAAATATTGTCCTCATCGAGGGCTTTTTCAAACTCTGCTGCCTGATAAGCGGAGTTCGGTTCTGCGGAGCAGTAAAGAATACCGACATTTTTGGCATCCGGGAATAATTCGACAAGCATGTCTTCCTGCTGGTCGATTGGGGCAAGATCTGCTGTTCCGGATACGTTTGTTCCGGTGGAACCTGTCCAGTTGTCAATATCAAGAGCAGTTGCATAGTCTGTGACAGAAGTTCCGATAACAGGGATCGTGCTGGTCGCTGATGCTGCACACTGCAGTGCAGTTGTTGCATTTGCCATGATCAGATCATAGTTGTTAGATACGAACCCGTTATTGATGGTTGCGCAGTTTGCCTGCTCGCCCTGTGCATTCTGCAGATCAAAGGTAACATTGTCAGCGCCGAGTAATTCGGTCAGAGCGTCTTCGAATCCCTGTGTTGCCTGATCGAGAGCCGGGTGCTCTAACTGCTGGCAGATACCGATCGTGTATTTTTTACCATCGGAAGAGGTGCCAGCAGCGCTTTCGGTGGCTGCTGCATCAGATGTCTGTGCTGCATCGGAAGATGATGCATTTGTTGTACTGCCTGTGTTTGTTGTGCTGTTTCCGCATGCTGCAAGTGAAGCAGCCATGGCTGCTGTCATTACGACAGATAAAATTTTCCTGTAGTTTTTCATAGAATCCTCCTTTAGGACTTTAAAGTGTTATCGCTTTTAATAAACAAATTATAAAGACCTGAATCGTTTTCGTCAACTATTATTATTCAGTATTGTGTATTCGTTTATCTGTATAGTAAGAAAAAATTAAGAAAAACTTTATGGTATATATGATGTAAAAATGATATCCTTTGCAAGGAGAGATCGGGAAAGGATCTTATGAAAACCGGAAAAAATGGAATTTCCTCATATGGAAGAAAAATAATATTTCAGATACTTGAAATCCTTTACCCCCGAAGGTGTGCAATCTGTGATGAAATCGATGCGGCAGGAAATGGAATTTGTTCGTCATGTAAAAACAAAGTACATGTGGCAGGAGAACCTTCATGCAAAAAATGCGGAAAACCACTTGTGGATGAGCGGGAAGAGTTTTGTCCGGATTGTGGGAAAAAGAAGCATGTGTATACACAGGGAAAGGCAGTGTTTGTTTATGAGGGTGGTATAAGAAATTCAATGTACCGCTTTAAATATGGAAATAAAAGAGAATATGCAGAGTTTTATGCGGATGCTGCAATAGAAAAGTATGGGACATGGCTGAAGCGGACAGAGGCAGAGGTGTTGATTCCGGTTCCTATGTTTCCACGGAAAAAACGACTGCGTGGATACAATCAGGCCGAAGTATTTGCGCAGGCACTTGGGAGAAAGACGGGGATTCCTGTTGAGAGGCATCTGATAAAAAGAGTGAGAAATACAACACCCCAGAAAGAGTTAAATGATTTACAGAGACGCAGTAATTTAAAAAATGCTTTCCAATTGACATCAGATATAGTAAAATATAAGAAAGTCGTACTTGTGGATGATATATATACAACAGGAAGTACGATGGACGAAATATCAAAAACCCTGAAAGAGTCAGGTGTGAAAAAAATATATTATATCTGTATTAGTATCGGAGAAGGGTATTGACAGATTGACAGAATGACAGAATGACAGGAGGTCATGCCAGTATGGAAGTAAAAAATTGCAAAGGTTGTGGACGTTTATTTAACTATATGGGGGGCGCACCGTTATGCGATGCCTGCAGAAAGAAACTGGAAGAAAAGTTTCAGAAAGTAAAACAGTATCTTGATGATCATCCGGATGCTTCTGTGAATCAGGTTTCCGAGGATAATGATGTGTCGGTGAAACAGATCAAGCAATGGATCAGGGAAGAGAGACTTTCACTGTCAGAAGCATCACTTGATGGGATTACCTGTGAACATTGCGGCAGACCGATTCGGACAGGACGTTTTTGTGAAAAGTGTAAAGCTGCAATGGCAGATTCATTCGCAAACTCGATCGAAAAACCAAAGCCTATAGAACCACCGAAAAAAGAGCGCGACGGAAACAGAATGCGTTTCTTATAAGAAGAGAGCAGGGCCTGACAGGTGGTCCTGCTTTATTATCATGTGATATAAAATACAGCCTGGTATGAGAAAGGAAACGCAGCATGGTCAATGAACAACGACTGCACAGTATGATAAAAATAGCAAAATTTGATGCAAACGATGGAAAAAGCTGCAAACCAATGATCCAGTATGCAAGGAAAGATTATGTGGCATTACAGCTTTTAAAAAGTTTTGTGATCGGCACGATTGCCTTTTTTATAATGTTAGGACTATGGGTACTCTATTCCATGGAAACACTGATGAAGCAGATCAATAATATGGATCTTATACAATCTGCCATTACGTTGGGAATATTATATGGAGTTTTTATGGTAATTTATCTTCTGGCTACATATATTATTTTTAATGTGAAATATACTTATGGCAGGAAAAAGGTAAAAAAATACTATGCGGGTTTAAAAAAGATCAATGCAATGTATCTGCGGGAAGAACGGTTGAAATCAAACGGAAACAAAGACTGGGAATGACAACAGAAAGTAATGTGGAAAATGAGAGTTTTCGCATGCAGGAATGGAGATTAGTATGACAACCTTATTGGAATTAAAAGAAAAGTTAACGCGTTTTTATGGAAAATATGATATATACATTACACCGGTTATAAAATTTGCTGTTGCACTCACAGCATTTTTAATGATAAATCATAATATCGGCTACATGGAAAAAATCAGCAGTACACCAATCGCGCTGATCCTGGCACTTATCTGTTCGATCCTTCCGGTCGGAGGAATTGTCTTTATTGGTTCTGTATTGATTCTTGCGGATATGTATGCACTTTCTCTGGAAGTATGTATTGTAGCACTTATCTTGTTTATTCTGATCTACATTCTGTACTTTCGTTTCTCTCCAAAAAACGAATATGGAGTGTTTTTGACACCGATCTGTTTCGGATTAAATATTCCGTTTGTGATGCCGGTTGGTATGGGACTTTTACGGGAATTATATTCCATGTTTTCAATGGTCTGTGGAATCATTCTCTACTTCTTCTTAAATGGTGTAAAGCAGAATGCGACAACACTTGGTGGAGTGGATGAGAAGGAAGCAGCAACGTCAAAGATCGTTGTTGCATTAAATCAGCTTCTGGGCAATAGGGAAATGTATCTTGTACTTGCAATTATGGTAGTTACTCTTGTCATCGTTTACATTATACGTAGAATGTCCATTGAACATGCATGGGCGGTCGCAATTATTTTTGGTATTCTGTTCGAGGCAGTTGGCATGATTGCAGGGGATATGGTACTTGGAATCAGCGGGAAAACGGTTACAATCCTGGTGGGAAGTATTATTTCCTGTGTGATTGCGTTTGGGATCCAGTTCTTATTTTTTAATCTGGATTATTCAAGAACAGAGAGACTTCAGTTTGAAGATGATGAATATTATTATTATGTAAAAGCTGTGCCAAAAGCGATTGTTGCAGGTACGGATAAAAAAGTGACCAGATTCGGCGGAAAAGAAGAGCAGGACCGTATGACAAAAAAGCGTTTCGCAGAAGAAATGGAGATTGACGAAGATCTGCTGGATTAGTTGTTTTAAATACAGATAGCGGAAAGGAAAGTGAAGCAGGTGCAGAATGCGATGGCGACCATGGGCGCATTTTGGGAAAAAGCGTCTATTTATTTAAATTTACCAAAGATTACAATGACAGATATTGTGGAAATTCTTATCATAACATTTCTGTTTTATTATATGCTTGTGTGGATCAAAAATACAAGAGCATGGGTACTGTTAAAAGGTATTATGGTTATACTGCTGTTTGTTCTGGTTGCGGCTGTATTTCAGATGAATACGATCATCTGGATCGCAAAGAACACATTAAGCGTCGCTATTACTGCCATAGTTATTATTTTTCAGCCGGAGATCAGAAAGGCACTGGAAAATCTTGGACAGAAGAACTTCCTTACTTCTTTTTTCGCGTTTGATTTTTCAAAAGGGGAAATTGCAAAATTTACAGATAAAACGATCAATGAACTGGTAAAGGCATGCTATGAGATGGGAAAGGTCAAAACAGGTGCACTGATCGTTATTGAAGATGAAATTGTCCTGTCAGAGTATGAAAGAACAGGAATTTCGGTGGATGGAATACTGACAAGTCAGCTTCTCATCAATATTTTTGAAAAAAATACGCCGCTTCATGACGGTGCAGTGATCGTGCGGGGAGACAGAGTGGTTTCTGCAACCTGTTATCTGCCGCTTACGGATTCCTTAAGTATCAGCAAGGATCTTGGAACAAGGCATCGTGCAGCAGTCGGAATCAGTGAAGTAAGTGATTCACTTACGATCGTTGTTTCAGAGGAAACAGGAAAAGTTTCCATTGCCATGGGTGGTGAATTGTACCGCAATGTGGATGCAGAGTTCTTAAAAAATAAACTTGCATACATACAGCGGCGTGAAAAGAAAGTAAGCAAAATTGAATCATGGAGAAGGAGGCTTAAGGATGTTAAAGAATCTCGCAAAAAAACTGACGAATAATCTTGGCCTCAAAGTACTGGCTTTATTATTTGCGATCGCTTTGTGGATTGTGGTGGTCAATATTGATGATCCGGTCAAACCCGCACAGTATACGATCAGTGTGACGCAGGATAATATGGATTATCTTACTTCAAATGGAAAGTATTCCGAGACACTTGGTGGAAAAAATACAGTTACGTTTACGGCATCTGCAAAACGAAGTATTCTGGAAAAGCTATCCAACACGGATTTTACCGCTGTTGCAGATATGGAAAAGATTGAATATGTGGAAGGGGACGGCATTTGCCGTGTTCCGATTACAATTACGTGCAGTAAATATAACAGTAATACGGTTACCATTTCATCCAAACAGCAGTATCTGGATGTAACAGTGGAAGACCTTGGAAATGTACAGAAAAAGATTACTGCAAACACGGAGGGTACGGTCATGAACGGCTGTGCACTCGGAGATGTTTCAATCGTAACATCGAATCTTTTGAAAATATCAGGACCGTCTTCTGTTACAAGCCAGATCAGTACGGTGGTTGCAACGATCAATGTTGATGGAATGTCATCGGATGTGACGGATACGGTGGTACCGGTTTTATATGATGCGGATGGCAATGAGATTGATGCCTCAAAGTTAAAAATGAATATCAATACCGTTACGATCACGGCACAGATATTAAATACAAAAGATGTAGATCTTTCGTTCCAGACAAAAGGAAATGTGGCATCCGGGTATACGTTAAAAGGAATTACCTACAGTCCGAAAAAAGTCCGGATCAAAGGAGAGACAGATGTACTTAACAAGGTGACTAAGATCACGATACCGGATGAGGTATTAGATATGAGCGGTGCGACGGAAGACGTTGAGACAACTGTGGATATTACATCTTATCTTCCGGATGGAACTTCACTTGTACTTGCAGCAGATGCAAAAGTGGAAGTGAAGGTAAAAGTAGAACCGATCACAACAAAGACGTTTGAGGTGGATGCATCAGCATTTACTCTTGAAAACATTCCGGATGAGGCAAAGGCAAAGATTACAGAAGAAACGATCGAGGTTGAGATCACCGGAGCTGAAAGTGATATTAAAAAGTTGTCAGCAGATGATATTACAGGTACTGTCAATCTGCAGGGATATGGAAATGGTGAACATAAGGTTGCTGCAGATATAGATGTTGATAATGAACTTTATCAGGTGAAAACCGTACGGATACCGGTTGATATTACTGCCGAAAATACGGAAAATGAAACAAAAGCAACAGAAAGCAGCAAAAAGAATGCTTCTAAAACAGAATAAAAGAAAATGATAACTGGAGGAAATACAATGGCAAGAATGTTTGGTACAGATGGTGTGCGTGGAGTAGCAGGATCAGAACTTACGATCGAGCTTGCAACAAAACTTGGACAGGCGGGAGCTTATGTGCTTACGAAAGAGCAGGAACATCAGGCAACTATTATTGTTGGCTGTGATACGAGAATTTCAGGAGGAATGCTTGCGAGTGCACTGATGGCAGGAATCTGTTCCGTTGGAGCGAATGCTATTTTTGTTGGGGTAATGCCGACACCTGCAATTGCATATCTGACAAGAAAACATAAAGTGGATGCAGGAGTTGTTATCTCTGCGTCTCATAACCCGATGGAATTTAATGGAATCAAGTTTTTTAACGGTGAGGGATATAAACTTTCTGATGAGCTTGAAGATGAGATTGAAGCACTGATCCGCAATAATATGAAAGATGTTAATCTGCCGATCGGTTCCGGAGTGGGTAAGATTGATTACCGTTTTGACTTGCGGGATGAATATGTAGAGTTCATGAAAAAATGTGTTCCTGTTGATCTGACAGGCATGAAGATCGTGGTTGACTGCGCAGAGGGAGCTGCCCATTATACATCCGTGAAAGCATTGAAAGATCTTGGAGCTGATCTGGTGGCGATCCATACAGAACCGGATGGAACCAATATTAATGCAAACTGTGGTTCGACGCATATGGACGAATTAAAAGCCAGAGTAGTTTATGAAAATGCCGCCGTTGGTATTGCATTCGATGGGGATGCAGACCGTATGCTTGCCGTGGACGAAAAGGGCGAACTGGTCGATGGAGATCAGATCATGGCGATCTGCGGTAATTATATGAAACAGAAAGGCACCTTAAAAAAGAATACGATCGTTGTCACTGTAATGACAAATCTTGGTTTTTCATTGATGGGAGAGCGTGAAGGCATTCATGTGGAAAAGACAAAGGTTGGTGACAGATACGTCCTTGAAAATATGAGAGAACATGGATATAATATCGGAGGCGAACAGTCAGGACACGTTATCTTCCTCGATGATAATACAACGGGAGACGGACTGCTTTCCGCACTTCATCTGCTTGAAGTTATGGTAAAAACGAAAAAGCCATTATCAGAACTTGCATCTGTCATGGAAGTATTGCCGCAGGCACTTGTAAATGCAAAGGTGCCAAACCATAAAAAAGATAATTTCATGGATTATCAGGAGATCGCGGATGCCGTTGCAAAATTAGAGCAGAAATTTAATGGAGAAGGAAGAGTGCTGATCCGTCCATCCGGTACAGAACCGCTTGTCCGTGTAATGATCGAGGGAAAAGATCAGCACGTGATCGATGAGGAAGCAAAAAAATTAGCAGACCTGATCACAAAGATCATGCTTTAAGATCTGTATGAAATCAAAGTGGCTGCAGAAAAAATGCAGTGGTAAAATAAACAGTCTGGAGGGATTTACTATGGTAAGTCAGAAAGTAACGATCAAGAATCCAACGGGGCTTCATTTGAGACCAGCTGGAATTTTATGCAAGGAGGCTATGCAGTTTAAATCTCATGTGACATTTCGGTACAGAGAGAATACAGCAAATGCAAAGAGTGTATTGAGCGTGCTTGGTGCATGTATCAAATCCGGGGATGAGATAGAACTTGTCTGCGAAGGTGAAGACGAAAAGGAAGCGCTTACTACAATTGTGACAGCAATTGAAAATGGGCTGGGTGAGTAGTCTGAATATATTATTTTCATAAAAAAGTACAGCAATGGAGAAAAAATGAAGAAGATATTAGTGACAGGATGTAACGGACAGTTAGGACGTGCAATCCGACAGGAGTATAAAGATGAAGATGTTTCCTTTATCAATACAGATGTTGCTGAAGGTGAAGGTATCGTAGCACTTGACATTACAGATGTGAATGCAGTCCTTCGGCTGGTTCGTACAGAAAAACCAGATGTTATTATAAACTGTGCAGCACATACCAATGTGGATGCCTGTGAACAGCAGTGGGATGCTGCATACCGGATCAATGCGATCGGACCGAGAAATTTAAGTATTGCAGCAAGAGAAGCCGGAGCAAAAATGATTCACGTTTCCACAGATTATGTATTTGAAGGAAATGGAACAAGACCGTATACGGAGTTTGATGAGATCCATCCGGTCAGTGCTTATGGAAAGACAAAAGCAGAGGGAGAAAAATTTGTCCGTGAATTTGCAGACAGATATTTCATTTTCCGTACAGCGTGGCTCTATGGAGATGGGAAAAATTTTGTCAAGACAATGCTTCGTCTTGCGGAGTCACACGATGAAGTCAGCGTAGTATGTGATCAGCAGGGTTCTCCGACAAGTGCGGTGGAACTTGCAAGAGCAATACATCATTTTGAACCGACAGAAAATTACGGTACATTTCATGCAACCTGCGAGGGCGATACGAACTGGGCGGCTTTTGCGGAAGCAATCTTTAAACGTGCAGGGAAAACAACAAAAGTTAACCATGTCACAAGTGAACAGTATGCTAAAATGAATCCGGCTTCTGCGAACAGACCTGCATACTCGATCCTTGAGAACTATATGATGGAACTGACAGATGGCTACAAAATGGCTGACTGGCAGGCTGCACTTGATGAATATATGAAAACACTGGAATAATACAATGACAGAATATATCAAAAAACATTACCGGCTGATTTTGCTGTCTGTAATTGCAGCACTGGTCTGCTTTGGATATCAGGCGTTTAATGCGAATATCAGGATCGATACGGAGGAACTGATCAATCATCCCGGATCTACATTAGGATGGCTTACCATTGGAAGGTTCGGGTTGGTTCTTTTAAAACGGATTCTTGGTCTTGGGGTACACAAAGCGGTAAAGAGCGGTATTCTGATGCTTTTGTTTTTTATCCTTGGTGGTAACGTGCTGACATATGGCTGTTATTATTTTTCCGGGAAAAAGGATGAAAAACCTTATTGGATATTTACCCTGCTTTATATGACATCAAATATATGGAGTTTTCAGTTTTATTTTTCCATGCAGCAGGCGGAGATCGCACTGGCAATGCTCCTGGTGGCAGTTACGGGATTCTGGATGTGTGATATCTGTTTTCTAGAGGAATATAAAGAAAACAGAAGTGCAAAAAATCTGTGTAAAACAGTGCTGTCTGTGGCATTTCTTGTAATAGCGCTTGGAACTTATCAGGCACTGGCAGCTTATTATATCACAGTCTGCACCATGTTTTTCTTATTGATCTTCTGGCAGGTCAATGGAAAAAGAAAAAAATGGGGGCTGCGCATCGTTTTTCTGGCAGTTCACTTTGGAGTTGCTTATCTGATATACAAAATGATCGCAGATACCTGGTTCATGGCGGCTGGTGACTATATGGAAGGACAGAGCAACTGGGGAATGCTGTCGGTCGCTGAGTGTATAAAGAATGTTCTTCGTGTTGTAAAAAACCAGCTTCTTACAGTCGGGCCAAGAAATTTTTCGTTTTACGTGATCGGTATATTGCTTGCATTCTTTGCAATATGGGCTGTATGGAACAAAAAGGCAGAAATAGGCCGCACCGGTTTTGGAATATTTACAGCAGGAATGCTTTTTATGCTTATTACGCCATTTTTAATGACAATATATGCTGGTGCAATGCTGGTAACAAGAACGCAGTTAGCACTTCCGGTTGCGGCGGCATTTCTGGCAATGTTTGGTGTGATGACCCTGAAAGAGCGGCAGGCTTCTGTGGCACAATCAGAAAAAGCAGAACAGGACAGAAAAGTGTGTCATAAGTTGCAAATGATAAGCAATGCTGTAGTACTGCTTGTCATTGTGACTGCAGGCGGGCAGATCTGCTATAATTTCAGAATGCATAATGCAGATCAGGTGAGATATGAACAGGATGCACTGCTTGCAGATCAGATTGCAGATGCCTTAAAAAGGGAGAGCTCCAAAGTGGATGCAGATCCTGTGGATAAAAAGGTGATATTTATCGGATACCGTGAGCCGCAGTTAAATGGCTGGAACCGTCGCACCGAAATGTATGGCTGGTCATTTTTTGAATGGGATTATACCAAAGAGCATCCGGCAGGTGCAACACACCGGATCACCGGATTTTTAGAGGCACATAACGGAGTACATCTGGATGATGGCTATTCCTGGGATATGGAAAATAAAGCTGCGGCATTATCGGAAGATATGCCGGTATTTCCGGCGGATGGGGCAATTCGCATGGAGGACGATATGGTGATCGTAAAATTGTCCGAAATTACGGAACGCCCGGCAGTGGACTGGTGGTAGAGACAGTCTGCCTGCAGGATAGATACCTGCTGGTGGTAGTTACTTGTACAGATAATAAAAGTATGGTAAAATGACGAGAGATTTTGCAGATCATAGAATGGAGAAAATTATGAGAACTTATTTGGTAACCGGTGGAGCCGGATTTATTGGATCTAACTATATTCATTACATGTTTCGCAAATATGACAATGAGATCAGGATCATCAATGTGGATGTGCTTACCTATGCAGGTAACCTGGAAAATTTAAAAGACGTTGAAAATCGTGATAACTATACCTTTGTGCGTGCAGATATTACAGATAAAGAGGCAATTACAAAGATTTTTGCAGAAAATGACATTGACCGCGTTGTACATTTTGCGGCAGAGAGTCATGTAGACCGCAGTATCAAAAATCCGGAAGTATTTGTAAAGACGAATGTGCTTGGAACAGCAGTTATGTTGAACTGTGCAAAAGCTGCATGGGAACTGCCGGATGGCAGTTTTAAAGAAGGAAAGAAATTCCTTCATGTATCAACAGATGAGGTATATGGTTCCTTAGAGGATGATGGAACATACTTTTATGAGACAACACCATATGCACCGCACAGCCCATATTCAGCAAGCAAGGCATCTTCGGACATGCTTGTAAAGGCTTATATTGACACTTACCATTTCCCGGCAAACATTACGAACTGTTCTAATAACTATGGACCGTATCAGTTCCCAGAGAAACTGATTCCACTTATCATCAATAATGCGCTGCATGGAAAGAAACTCCCGGTATATGGCGATGGAAAGAATGTCCGTGACTGGCTGTATGTGGATGATCATGCAAAAGCGATCGATATGGTTCAGGAAAACGGCCGTCTTGGTGAGACTTATAATGTTGGCGGACACAATGAAAAACAGAATATCGAGATTATCAATATCATCATAGATACACTGCTTGAGATGCTTCCAGCAGATGATCCGAGACGTGCACTTGTAAGCAAAGATCTGATCACTTACGTGGAGGATCGAAAAGGTCATGACAGACGTTATGCGATCGCACCGGATAAGATCAAGGCTGAGATCGGCTGGGAGCCGGAGACAATGTTCAAAGAGGGTATCAGAAAGACGATCGCATGGTACTTTGAACATGAGGACTGGATGAAAAACGTTACCAGCGGTGATTATCAGAAATATTATGAGGATATGTATCAGAACAGGTAAGAAGATGCAGGCAGCAGTACCGTCAGATGGGGCGATACTGCTTGTTTGCGTTTTATAATGGTGGTACAAAACATGGAGGATTGATATATGAAAGGTATTATTTTAGCAGGCGGTTCCGGAACAAGGTTATATCCGTTAACAAAGGCGATTTCAAAACAGATCATGCCGGTGTATGATAAACCGATGATCTATTATCCATTATCCACACTGATGTTAGCTGGGATAAGAGAGGTTCTGATCATTTCCACACCGAGAGATCTGCCGGTATTTGAAGAGTTGTTTGGGGATGGAAGCCAGCTTGGAATGAGTTTTTCATATGCAGTGCAGGAGCAGCCGAGAGGACTTGCGGATGCATTTATTATCGGAGAGAAGTTTATTGGAAATGATGCTGTTGCATTGGTTCTTGGAGACAATATCTTTTACGGACAGAGTTTTTCAAAGGTTCTGCGCAGTGCGGCAGAGCGTACACAGAATGAAAAGGGTGCAACGATCTTCGGTTATTATGTCAGAGATCCGAGAGAGTATGGCGTGGTAGAGTTTGATGAGAATGGAAAGGCCCTTTCCATTGAGGAAAAGCCGGAGCATCCGAAGTCAAATTATGCGGTGCCGGGACTTTATTTTTATGACAATGATGTTGTACAGATCGCAAAAAATGTAAAGCCGTCTGCAAGAGGTGAGATCGAGATCACATCTGTAAATAATGCGTATTTAGAGCGTGGTGATCTGAGCGTTGAGACACTTGGCAGGGGATTTGCATGGCTTGATACAGGAAACCACGATATGCTGCTTGCGGCTGCAGATTTTGTGTCAGCGATCCAGAAACGTCAGGGACTTTATGTGTCCTGTATCGAAGAGATCGCATACAAACGCGGATTTATAGATAAAGAGCAGTTGTTAAAACTTGCTGAACCGCTTCTTAAGACTGATTACGGCAAATATTTAGTAGAGGTTGCCGAGGGACTTTAAAAAAACAGATAGCGAGGATCAATAATTATGGGAAAAATTAAAGTAACACATGACTGTAATGGAATAGAGGGACTGAAGGTAATTGAACCGGCAGTATTCGGGGATGCCAGGGGATATTTTATGGAGACATACAATTACAACGATTTTAAGGAGGCAGGAATTGACTGCCAGTTCGTACAGGATAACCAGTCTGCCTCAAAAAAAGGTGTGCTCAGGGGCTTACATTTCCAGATCAACCATCCGCAGGATAAACTGGTTCGAGTGGTAAATGGAGAAGTGTTTGACGTTGCAGTGGATTTAAGAGAAGGCTCTGAAACATTCGGAAAATGGTTTGGTATTGTCTTGTCTGCAGAAAATAAAAAACAGTTCTTTGTACCAAAGAATTTTGCACATGGATTCATCGTGCTGTCTGATTATGCAGAGTTCTGCTATAAGGTTACAGATTTCTATCATCCAAATGATGAGGGCGGTATTCTCTGGAATGATCCTGCAGTCGGTGTCGAATGGCCAATGCCGGAAGGAATGACACAGGCAGATCTGATCCTGTCTGATAAGGACAAAGTGCATGGTGGATTTGATGCATACTGCAGGGAACGTGGAATCGTAAGATAGGAGCTTTCATATGACAGAAAACAAAAAAAATGTCTGCCTGCCCAAACGTCTGATCGCCAGCCGGAAACTGATTGTTAATCTTGCGAAAAATGATTTTAAAAAGAAGTTTGCAGGCTCTTATTTCGGTGTGGTATGGGCTTTCATACAGCCGGTGATCACAGTGCTTTTATACTGGTTTGTCTTTGAGTTTGGACTGCATCAGAAAGTAAATGATTTAAGAACAGGGATTGAGGTGCCGTTTGTACTC
This sequence comes from Roseburia sp. OF03-24, assembly GCF_003463035.1. Taxonomy (NCBI): domain Bacteria; kingdom Bacillati; phylum Bacillota; class Clostridia; order Lachnospirales; family Lachnospiraceae; genus Roseburia; species Roseburia sp. OF03-24. The sequence continues at coordinate 48,149 of NZ_QSCK01000009.1, forward strand.
TGGCTGATGGGTGGCCTTGTGCCCTGGTTTTATTTTCAGGAGGCTTTAAATGGAGGAACCGGCGTCCTGGATGAATACAGTTATCTCGTTAAAAAAGTTGTATTCCAGATCGATGCACTTCCGGTAGTAAAATTAATCTCTGCACTATTTACACATGCATTTTTTGTTGTGTTTATGCTGGTTGTTTTTGCAGTTATGGGATTTTATCCCGATCTTTATGTGCTTCAGATTGTTTATTATTCGTTTTGCATGGTGATCCTTACAGCAGGACTGATTTATGCGACAAGCGCCGTGACGGTATTTTTCCGTGATATGAAAGAGGTTGTTTCCATTCTTTTACAGATCGGAATGTGGGTAACACCGATCATGTGGAATTTTGAGAGCATGCAGGGCATTCCTAAATGGGCTGTGCTCCTGCTTAAGCTAAATCCGATGTATTATATTGTTTCGGGATACAGGGATGCACTGATCAATAAAACGGCATTCTGGGAATATCCGGGACTGACATTGTGGTTCTGGGGAATCACGCTGTTTATTCTCTGGGCAGGAACGACCATGTTTAAGCGTCTGCGTGTACATTTTGCAGACGTGCTGTAAAGCATCGTAAGAATGAAAATGTTGTTTTTATTAGAAAGCAGCGCAAGAATGAGGATAGTATGGATAATTTAGCAATCAGGGTAGAGGATGTCTGCAAGGTCTACAAACTTTATGATAAACCTTCTGACCGGTTAAAGGATGCACTTGGACTGGTCAGAAAGAACCGTTTCAAAGAACATCATGCATTAAAGCATGTGTCGTTTGAAGTAAAAAAAGGTGAGACGATCGGCATCATCGGAACGAATGGTTCCGGAAAATCTACCATTTTAAAAATAATTACAGGTGTTCTGAGTCCGACGAGCGGTGAGGTGGAGATCGATGGAAGAATCTCAGCACTGTTAGAGCTTGGAGCCGGATTTAATATGGAATATACCGGAATTGAGAATGTCTATCTAAACGGTATGATGATGGGTTTTTCACGCGAAGAGATGGATGCAAGGTTAGATGATATCTTAAAGTTTGCAGACATTGGCGAATTTGTGCATCAGCCGTGTAAGACCTATTCAAGTGGTATGTTTGTCCGGCTTGCATTTGCAGTGGCGATCAATATTGATCCGGAGATCCTTATTGTGGATGAGGCACTGTCAGTCGGAGATGTATTTTTTCAGGCAAAATGTTATAAAAAATTTGAAGATTTCAAGGCACAGGGAAAGACGATCCTGTTTGTAAGCCACGATATCAGCAGTGTGGCAAAATACTGTGACCGTGTGATCCTGCTCAATAAGGGAGACAAGTTAGCAGAGGGAAATGCAAAGGATATGATCAACCTTTACAAAAAGGTTCTTCTCAAAAACTCGGACAAGATTACTGGCGGTAAGATTTTAGAGAATGACGCATCAGATGGAAAGAAACTCTGGAAATCTAATTACCAGCTCAATCCGGATGTCAATGAATATGGAACCGGAGAGGCAGAGATCATTGACTTTGCACTGATCGATGAATATGGAAATTATACGAACTGTATCCAGAAAGGGACGTCTTTTACTATTAAATCAAAGGTAAAATTCCTTTCTGATATACAGGACCCGATATTTACCTATACATTTAAAACAGTGCAGGGGACTGCTGTTACCGGAACAAACACGATGTTTGAAAAAGTGGGGATCGGAATGGCAAAGACGGGAGAAACCTATGTGGCAACGTTTCGTCAGAACATGGATATGCAGGGGGGGGAATATCTGTTATCCATCAGCTGTACCGGTTATGTCGGAGGCGAATTTCGTGCTTACCACAGATTGTATGATGTGGTTGGTGTGACGGTGGTGTCCGACAAAAATACAGTAGGTTTTTATGATATGAACTCGGAAGTTACGATCGAAAAATGTGATGACAAATAGGCAGAGAGTGCGCAAGCAGGAGAACTATGGGACAGGTAATGGTGCCGGAGAGGCTTTTGGAAATCGTACAACAGAATAATGAAAAAGCATATCCACAGATCATCATGGATGAGGCATCTTATCCGTATTTGTTTCATTTGTCGGATATCAGGCAAAATCTGATCGCATTTCTGCCGGTTACAAAACAGATGCGCGTTTTAGAGCGAAACGCAGGCTGTGGTGCATTGACAGGAAAATTACTTTCTATGGCATTGCATGTGACAGCAGCGGTGGAGAGCATGGAGGAAGCAGAAATCCTGCGGGCACGTTACAAAGATGCAGATAATCTTACGGTATCGGTTATTTCAGATGCTGATACAGGAACAGAGAAAAACGTACTTTATCGGGATCAGACGTATGATATGATATTGATCGCCGGAGAATTTTCAAGGTATCAGAAAGAGCTTTCCTGTATGAGAGAACATCTGGCTGACAGCGGAAAACTTTATGTGGCGGATGCCAACCGTCTGGGACTAAAATATTTTGCAGGGTGTCAGGAGGAATACCGCGGTGGATATTTTACCGGACTGGAAAATTACGATGAAAATCCCAGAATATTCACAGCGGATGAGGGGGATGTAAAACCCAGGGTTTACACCAGAAAAGAGTATGAACAGATCTTAAAAGAAGCTGGATTTCCTGAAATTTATGTATATTACCCATATCCGGATCACAAGTTTCCTGCCTGTATCTACTCAGATGAATATCTTCCGGGAAAGGGAGAACTTTCAGATAACCGGAGAAATTTTGACAGGGACAGAGTACAGCTTTTTGATGAAAAAAAAGTTTTTGATACGGTGCTGGCAGAAGGGCTGTTTGGGGAACTTACGAATTCATTTCTGATTGAGGCAGGAAATAAGACAGAAGAAAAACGTGTTATCTACTCGAAATATTCAAATGAGAGAGCAAGGCAGTTTGCCATCCGTACGGATATCTGCAAGAATACAGATGGGGAAAAAAATGTAAAAAAATATGCACTTTATCCGGAGGGAAAAGAACATATCTGTCATATAGAAATGGCATACGAAAGGCTGACGTCATGCTATGAGGATGGCAGAGACAAAATTGCATTTTGCGCCTGTCATACAAAAAATGATGTGTCTGTATCTGCTTTTGATTTGGGAACCACGTTACAGGATGTAATGGAGCGGGCGCTTGAAGCAAACCAGACAGAGCTGGTGAAGAATATTCTTGATGATTATGCAAAGCGTATTATGGAATACGGTGGAAAAAAGAGGTTTTTACTGACCGAAGATTTCAAAAAGGTATTTGGTGAGATAGATTTTACAGAAGAACCAGAAGCGGTGGATACATGCGATATTGATATGATATTTGCCAATATTTTAATACCGAAGGGCAGCGAAAATAAAATCGGGCAGGCTAAGTGGACAGTCATTGATTATGAATGGACTTTTTTCTTCCCGGTACCAAAGTTATTTGTTTTATACCGTGCTCTTTATTTTGCATACTACCAGATAATGGGGGGCAGGGGAATATCCCTTGATGAACTGTTAGCGTCTTATGGGATTGATCAGACATTAAAAGAGCAGTTTGGCAGGATGGAAGAAAATTTCCAGGCATATCTGGGAAAGGGAAATGTTCCGGTGCGTAATATGCAGCGTGTAATGGGAACGAAGATCATTCCGTTCGAACAACTGACTGACCAGGATACAAAGTGCGCAAAGACAGAAGAAAAAATACAGAATGAGCCTGCCGGGGTAAGAAAAATCTTATACCATATTGACAGACAGGAGTATCAGGACGGCAGTGTGGTCTGTAGTGGATGGGCACTTGCAAAGACATGGAGCGGAAAAATACTTCCGGTTGATATAAAAGCCGTGATGCAGGATGGCACTGCGGTTACAGTGGAACTGGCCAGATATGCGAGAACAGACGTTGCCGATGCGTTAAAACTGCGCAGGGCATGTGATGTTAACTGGGGATTTGACTGTGTGTTTGTTGCTCCACGCGAAGAAAGATGGAAACTGGTCTTTTCGTTGGGAAAGCGAAGTGCAGAATACTGTTACCGGAACGAATGACAGTGGGCAGCCGTGCCATCTGACTGTGAAACCGGGGGAAAGGAAAGGACTTGACATGTACCAGACAAGAGAAAAAATTCAGAGTATCATTTTACTGCTGGCAGATTTGGTATGCTTTGCCGTGAGTTATTTCGGGGGCGGGTACCTGTGGCTGGTAGGCTATCGAAATGTTTCCGTTGCGAACATGAAAATAGAGCTGATGGAGAGCTTTGGCATTGTAATGGTTATTTACATGCTGGTAATGCTTTTTTCGGATATTGAAAATCGCTTCATTGACCGCAGTGTATTTCAGGAATTGTGGGCAGCAATCAAAGCCAGTGTTGTACTGATCTTTGTGACAGCACTGACCATCTTTTTGCAGCATAATAATGCGGAGGCGTCACGAGGCGTATATTTTTGTATCGCACTGGTAAATATGTGCCTGTATTTTGGCGTGCATATTGTAATTAAATATTATCTGCTGCGTGTTTACCGGAATAAAAAAGCAAATAATCAGGTCTTTTTGGTCACAACGGCAGACCGCGTGGAAAAGGTCATCGCGGATGCTGACCATTCCGGTGACTGGATACATCGTCTTGCAAGTATTGCGATCATTGATGACAACCAGATCGGAAAATGGTATCACGGTGTTCAGGTCGTTGCGAATTATGATAACATGTTCCAGTATGTAAAAGAACAGATCGTTGATGAGGTTTTCATCAGTGTGCCTTATGAGTCTGGAGATTCTCTCGCGGAAGTTGTTAACCGTTTTGAAGATATGGGGGCAATGGTACATGTGACCATTGAGATCTTAAACAAGTTCGACGATTATCATAAGAGTTTTAATATGATGGGAAATATTCCGGTTGTTACATTTTCCAACCAGTCCTATGACTGGAAAATGCTTTTTATCAAGCGTGTGATGGATATCATAGGTTCGATCATTGGACTTGCGATCACTGCGGTTGTGACAGTATTTTTAGCACCGCCGCTTCTGATCGAGTCTCCGGGACCACTGTTTTTTGCGCAGAAACGTGTCGGTAAGAACGGCAGGTTTTTTAAGATCTATAAGTTCCGCTCGATGTATAAGGACGCGGAGGAGCGGAAAAAGGAACTGGAAAGCCAGAATGAGATGAATGGTCTGATGTTTAAAATGAAAGATGATCCGCGTATCACGAAAGTCGGAAAATTCATCCGCAAGACCAGTATTGATGAACTTCCACAGTTCTTCAACGTTTTAAAAGGCGATATGAGTTTAGTCGGAACAAGACCACCGACGGTAGATGAGTTCAAACAGTATGAATCTCATCAGAAACGCCGTTTAAGTGCCAAACCGGGTATTACCGGGTTGTGGCAGGTCAGTGGACGAAATGAGATCAGTGATTTTGAGGAAGTTGTGAAACTGGATGTGCAGTATTTAGATAACTGGAGTATTGGTCTGGATATCAAGATTATCTTAAAGACAATAAAAGTGGTATTTGAAAAAGGCGGAGAATAGAAAGGAGACCTGATATGAGTCAGAGATATGAGAGCAGAAAAGAATACAGTTTGATGGATGTTCTGAAGTATAACTTAAGAAAATGGTGGCTTGCAGCTATTATGGCAGTTCTTTTTGCAGTTATTGTAGGGGGATATAAGGCGAAAACCCTGATGCCTTATATTGAGGCGGAAACTTATGATGAAAAAATGCAGGTGGAAGCATCGGTGCTTTTAACAGAATATAATTCTGAAGGTCTGGTGGAACGTGGCACTAATATTATGAAGATCGCAAAGAGCAGAAGTGTATATCAGGAATTCTGCAAACTGACAGGAATCGAGCTGACACAACAGGCGTTTACAGATATGTTTGACGGTGAGCAGACAGAGGCATCGGACGTTGTTACTTTTTTTGTTGTATATCCAAGAACGAGCTGGGATTATGCTGTAGATGATGAGGAACAGGCAATTACATTTATGAACGGACTGATCCAGGCATTGGATACTGTGACACAAAAGGGATATGGAACAAAGTGTTTTTCGGTACTTGATGAGCCTGCATCCGTGCGCAGGGTAGAAAAAGTTGCTTCTTATACTATTTCAAATTCAGAGTTCCGGCAGGCAGTGTTAAAGGCGGTCACGGCAGGAATCCTGCTTGGAATTTTACTGGAAGTTGTATGTTACACACTCTGGATCATGATTTATAAGAAACCAAAGGATGCACAGGAAATACAGGAATGTCTGGAAACACAGATCGTTGATGTGATCACGAAAAAGAATGAAGAAGAGGAAACCTACAAAAAAGCAGCATTGTTTTTAAGCAATTCGAAAGGGCAGGGATGTCAGAAAATTAATTGTCTGACTGTCGGAAGATTTGCCGATACGACTGCGTCATGTCTTGCAATGTGTTATGCAAATGAAAAGAAAAAAACACTGCTGATCGATCTGAATGCAGCCGAAAGCGAAGAAGCATCTTTAAGTGCCTATATTATGGGAGATACAACGGAATTAAAACTGCAGCAGATGAATGAATATCTGGATACGGTAAAACGAAATACCAAGCAGGAAAAGGGATTTGATCTTGTAGGTAATGAAAAATTCAAAGAGCTGTTAGAACGTTTTTCAAAACAGTATGAGTATATTATCATTAATGGAAGAGATGCAGAAAAAGTGTCAGAAGGATATAAGGCAGCAGCACTCTGTGACAAAAATCTTGTGGTTTGCGGCCGCAGAAATACAAGAATGGAAACTCTTTACATGATAAAAAATACAACCGAAATTAATCATATCCATCTGGATGGAGTGTTAGTGTATGATTTATAAAGATTTTATTTATATGCTTGTATTATTTGTACTGCTTCCTGTGTGGTTTGGATTGTTGTGGGTTGTGTATCTGGATATAAAAGGAGCCTGTATACGTTTTTGCAGTGCATGGGTACTTGGATTGGTCAGCATGTTTGCATTGGGACAGATATTACTTGTACCAATGATACTGACTGGGAAAACACTGACACAGGCAATAAATCTGTGGAAAATACTTCTCGCAATACTTTCTGTTGTTGAGTTTATCCTGTTGTTAAAAAGACAGGGAAATCTGGCAGCGGAGAAAGACAGGGAAAAAATTAAAAAGAAAATAGACGGACAGACAGTCATATTTGCAGTACTTGCAGCCGTTCTGATCTTTACGCAGGCATGGATATCGTATCATTACCAGCATATTGATGATGATGATGCAAGATTTGTTTCCGAAGAAGTCTCTGCGGTAGTACATGATACGATGCTTGTGGATGATCCGATCACGGATGAATATATGTACTGGGATGTAGGGGAAGTAAGGAAAGATGTAACTTCTCCGTGGACAATGTATGTGTCTATGTACTGCAGGATATCAGGAATTGCCCCTGCAATATTTTCACATACCTATTTCCCATTTTTTATGATCATTATCTGTTATGTGCTGTATGGGATGATCGGAAATATTCTGTTTCGTGGCAATCCGGAGAAAACGGCATTGTTTCTGATTGTTTTATCCATATTTCATATTTGGGATTTTACATCAACACATACACTCTCAGCGATGTTTTTACTGCGTATCTGGCAGGGGAAAGCAATCGTGGCAGGATTTATTCTGCCGTTATTGATGTATTTGTTTTATTCGATCTTTCAGAGTGGAAAGCAGAGTATGAGATGGGTGGCACCATTGTATGTTGTGGGTTTTGCATCGTCCCTTTTATCAGGTATGGGAATTATTATGGCACCTGTCATGATGGGATTATATGGACTTTTAGATGGAATATATTACAGAAATTTTAAACGCGTGCTTTGTATATGGATAGCAGCACTGCCATGTGCTGTTTATATGATTTATTATACAGCGGGAATTTAAAAGGAAAGAAATATGGCAGCAGATTTTTATTCAATACTGGACAATTTTAAAAATTTTATTGGCGGATGTACCGGTCTTTTACACTGGGTACTGTTTTGTGCTGCGGTTGTGGCGATATTTTTCCTTGGAAAAAAGTACAAAGAGGAAAAACAGGCAGTGCGTTTTCTTGTGTGGCCGTCTGTTTTAGTACTGTTATTTATATTTAATCCATTGTTTTACCGTTACGTCGGCAGTCGTTTTTTTGCCGGTGTATACTGGAGATTATTCTGGATGCTTCCAATTTCATTTTCTGTAGCATATGTGATAGTATGGCTGATCTGCAGATGGAAAAAACAGGCAGTGCGTGTGGCAGTCTTTGTGGCGGCACTTGTTACGATCATGGTCAGTGGACAAAGGATTTACAGCGAAACGACCTTTACAGAGGCAGAAAATGAATATAAACTTCCGCAGGCGGCGATAGATGTTGCTGATATTATAGGAAATTCAGGTTACAGCTGGAAAGTAAAAGCTGTTGTGCCAGATGAGTTATTCTGTTATATCAGACAGTATCGCTGTGATATCGGACTGTTTTACGGCAGAAATGTCGGTGGATTTATCTCCGGCATTGGCGAGGATGAGGATGCCATGCATCAGCAGATGTGTCAGGAAAAGCCGGATATGGAAGTAGTGACGGAGATTGCAAAACGAAACGGGCTCGTATTTTTGTGCTTTAACCGCGAGGAGAAGGAACTGCCGGATGATATGACACCGTATGGGTATCACTATTATATGGAAACCGGAGATTATATCATTTATATACGTGGAGAAGAATAGATGGATCAGATCAGGAAATGGATACAGGAAAACGATTGGAAAAGTATAGGGATCATTGCGTATTATGGCTATTTTGCAATCAATGTGTTAGTAAAGGCATTTGGCTATGACAGCAGTGACCAGATCTATAAATTTTTCATGTTATCGGGAATTATCCTTCTTGGTATCAAATTTATTACGACAAGATATACTTTGAGAGAAGTTGTGATCATTGCACTTTTATTGGGTGCCGGAATGTTCATCTGGGTCATGACAAAAAAGGCAACACTGTTGTTTTTGTTCCTGACCATCATAGGAATGAAAGATGTGCAATTTGGGAAATTGATTGGAATTTCGGTATGGATACGGTTATTCGTAGCGGCTGTTATGGTGATAGGATCGGTATACGGGGTTTACGATATTGGTTATAAGACAACCCCGAATGCACAATATGTCGAGGTGCCGGTATACAGCTTTGGATTTAATGAGCCGAATACCGCATACCTTACGATTTTCCTTCTGCTTATCCTGCTGGTTTATTCTTACTATGAAAAACTAAATGGATGGTGGTTTATTTGTACCTTTGCGGCGGCGTTTCTTTTTTATGAGCTGACATTCTGCCGTACCGGTATTCTTGTTTTCATATTTGCATGGGTCCTGATTGCATATGATAAACTGATAAAAAATAAATATGCAAAATTTATTTTTGTGCTGTCAGTTCCGGTTGGAGCATTGTTTAGTTTTGTTATGATGGTATTTTTTGACAATGAAAATTCCGTGATGAAGATGATTGACCGGTATGTATCAGGAAGGGTACATATCATGGGAGAATATTATCAGGATCAGGGACTTGCACTGCTTCCAAGGAATCAGGAACTTTTTTATGCAAGCTATCATGGATTGATCGATAACTCTTACATGCATATTTTACTGTATTGTGGATGGATCTTTGCACCGGTGTTTTTTGCGGTGATCGTTCTGGCAATGGTAAAACTTTATCAGGCAGGCTGTTATAAAGAACTTGTCATGCTTTCTGTATTTTCATTGTATGCGATCATGGAGCAGTTTGTACTGAATGGATTTATGAATCCGTTTATCTTATTGGTGGGGATTCTTTTATATCCGAATCTGTTAAATCAGATCAAAGAAGGTAAAAAAGAGGAAAAACATGGAAAAATATCGTATTCTTCAAATTCATAATTTTTATCAGATCCCGGGTGGGGAAGATGTTGTGGTACGCAATGAAAAGAAACTTTTAGAAGATCACGGGCATGAGGTTTTTACTTATTACCGCAGCAACAAAGAGCTGAATGAAGGAGGAAAGTTAAAAAAACTTCTGATTCCATTTACTGCGATTTATTCATTTAAGACCTGCCGGGAAGTAAAAAAGATCATTCGCGAAAATAAAATTGATATCGTGCATGTACACAATACGCTGATGATGGTAAGCCCATCTGTATTTTATGCAGCATTTGGGTGTAAGGTGCCGGTGGTACAGACGCTTCATAACTTCCGCATGCTCTGTCCGGCAGGATCTTTTTTCCGCAATGATGTGATCTGCGAGGAGTGTGTGGACGGTGGTTTAAAATGTGCGATCAGGCATAAATGCTACCGTGGAAGTAAGATACAGACAATGGTAAGCTCAGCAATTCTTTGGATTCATCGTTTCCTTGGAACTTATTATCGTGTGAACTTTATCTGTCTGACCGAGTTTAATAAAAACAAACTGTTAAGTTCCCTAGATCCTGGGAAAAAGATTGTTGATCCGAAGCGTGTTTATATCAAACCAAACTTTACTTTTGCGGATGGACTCGTTCCGGTCAGGAAGCAGCCCAAAGAGGAATATTATCTTTTTGCAGGAAGAGTCGAAGCATTAAAGGGAATTGATGTTGCGGTAAAGGCATTTGAAAAACTGCCGGATAAAATGCTTTATGTTGCAGGAACAGGACCAATGATGGATGAGATGCAGTCATATGTCAGCACCCATAATATGAAAAATGTCCGGTTTTTAGGTTATCTGCAGAAAGAAGAAATGACTGAGAAATTTTATAATGCAAAGGCAGTCATTATGACCTCCCAGTGTTATGAGGCGTTTGCAATGACGATCGCGGAGGCATATTCCTTTGGTGTTCCGGTAATTGCAGGTCGTGTCGGAAATATGGACGGTATGGTGAATGAGGGTGTGACAGGCGTAAAATTTGAGTACAATTCCGTCGAGGATCTTGCAAAAAAAGTCTGTGAATTTGAACAGATGGATCTGAATACCTTAAAGGAAAATGCGAGAGAGTTTTACCAGCACCGCTTAAGACCGGAGGATAACTATCAGAAACTTATCAGTATCTACCACAGCATTTCAGAGGAAAAAGAACAATGAAAAAAAAGGCAGTATTTATCACAAATATACCATCGCCATACCGGGTGGATTTCTTTTCTTATATGCAGAAAAACTTCCCGGAATATGAATTTCATATTATTTTTTCCGGCGCAGGCATGGAAAACCGGAAGTGGAATGTAGAGATGGAGGAGATCGAACATTATCATTTCTTAAAGTCAAAGACGATCATTATCAGAAAAAGATTTGATGACCGTTATGTGTTTATTCCGACAGGGGTGGAAAAAACTTTGAAAGAGATTGCGCCGGATGTGGTTTTTGCCATGGAGTACAACCCGACGATCCTTCGTGCAGTACATTGGTGCCGGAAGAAAAAGATACCGTTTATCAGCTGGACGGATGGTACCTTAAATTCCGAAAAAAATATCGGAAAAGTACAGCGGCTGTCGAGAAGCTATATCATAAAGAGGGCTGCAGCTTTTATCGCGAGCAGCACAGCATCGAAAAAAGCACAGATCGCTTACGGTGCCGATGAAAAGAAATGTTTTATTTCATATCTGACTGTGGATATTGATAAATATCTGTATAAAAGACCGGATACACCACAAAAAAGCGTGCCGGACAGAAGCACAGATGCTGCTTGTGCAGTACAGGATATGCAGGTTCAGCTTTTATATGTCGGAAGCCTGATCCAGCGTAAGGGACTTGACCTGTTACTGCCGGCAATCGCAAAAACACCGCAGAATGTGAGACTCTGGATCGTCGGAGAGGGACAGGAAAAAGATCTGCTGAAAAAGCAGTGCGCAGAACTTGGAATTTCCGACCGTGTGGAATTTTTGGGATATCAGGAGGGTGAACCGCTGCAGAAATTATACCGCACGGCGGATGCCTTTGTACTTCCGACAAGGGAAGATTGTTTTGGACTTGTACTTTTAGAGGCAATGTGTGCGTCACTTCCGATCATTTCATCGAAGTATGCAGATGGAGCTTTCGATCTTGTCGAAGATGGCAGAAACGGATATATCATTGATCCGGAAAATACGGATGAATTTGCGGAGACAATAAAAAAGGTTTCTGCGGGAGATACGGCATCTGCCATGGGAAAAAGGAGTTACGAAAAGGCGCATGAATTTTCTTTTGAACAGGTATCAAAGGGCTGTATCGAGGCACTTTCGTATGTGTTGATGCAGAAAAAATGAGCTGCTCAGAACTTAGGATTATCGTGTGAAAAATTATATTTTCCACACACAGGATTGGAGTTTCATAATGAAAAAAAAGATTTTATTTAACGGACTTGGAAACAGAGGATGGATCGGTGGACTTTATTATATTAAGAACATTATATTCAGCTGCCTGCAGAATGAAAATATCATGGAGCGCTTTTCACTGGTGCTTTTGATCGATCCGGAACACGCAGATATCTTTGACTGCTTTAAGGGTAACTCAAATGTCGATGTCCGTATTTTTGATGGAAATAATAAAATAAAACTGGCACTCTATGAGATGCGTCTGATCTGGTTTGGCGGAGTGAAATACTGCTATGCTTTAGAGCTCAACAAGATCGGAAAACTCTTTAAAAAGAAAGGTATCTTCTGGATACCTGACTTTCAGCACAGAACCCTGCCGGAGTTTTTCGGCGCAGAGGAGTTGGCACACAAAGAAAAAAATGATCTTGCCATGACAGGAAGCGATAATCCGATGGTTTTAAGCAGTTTCGATGCGGCAAGGGATTTAGAGCGTTTCTATCCGGGACACCGATGCTCGGTTGAGGTGGTACATTTTGTATCTTACATTGAACCGGAAGTGCGTGCCATTACACCGGAATTAGAGCAGAGTGTCCGTGAAAAGTTTGATCTGAAGCGAAAATATATTTATATTCCGAACCAGTTCTGGCAGCATAAAAATCATATCGTTATGGTAGAAGCAATTGAATGTCTGTTAAAAGAGGGCAGACTCTGTGATTATGATTTTGTATTTACCGGCAATCTGAAAGATTACCGTAACCCGGAATATATCGATAAATTGAGAAAGATCATGGAATCAGATGCAGTTTGTGCTAATATAAAATTGTTAGGATTTGTGGAGCGTACCGAGCAGCTTGCGATCATGAAGAATGCACAGTTTATCGTACAGCCATCACTCTGTGAGGGGTGGGGGACAGTCTTAGAGGATGCAAAAGTACTTGATAAAGTTGTACTTTTGTCAAACATCCCGGTACATCAGGAACAGCAGAACAAAAAATGTGTTCTTTTTGATCCACATGATCCGAAACAGCTTGCCGAAACGATCGCGCGCACTGCAGCGCGTGCATCCCTGCCGGAGCATGAAGCCGAATATGCCGGCGACATGGAACAGGGAATTAAAAATATGTACCACGAGGCGAGAGAGTATTCGAGGGCACTTGAGAGAGTGTTTTTATAGGAGGTTTGTCCATGAAAAAAATGATCATCACCGGCGTAAATGGTTTTATCGGAAGATGCGCCATGGAATATTTCAGCAAAGATTACGAGATCACCGGCATTGATCTAGCCGACCGTTACTGCGAGGATAGAGCAGAGATCCACTACTATCAGTGTAATATGTCAAAGGACTCGCAGGAACTCGCCAATATATTTACCGGAGTACAGCCGGATGTGATCTTACACTGTGCCGGCAGTGCAAATGTCGGAGCATCGATTGTAAATCCGATGGCGGACTTAGACGGAAATCTGCACAGTTTATATCAGCTGCTTTTAGCATTGCAGTCATTTGAAAAAAGACCGAAGATCATCTTCTTTTCGAGTGCAGGTGTCTACGGCAATCCGAAGCAGCTTCCAATTACGGAAAAGGATGCACTTTCACCGATCTCCCCATATGGTCTTCATAAACAGATGGGCGAGGAACTGTGCAGTTATTATAACAGGGTGCATGGATATCACATCCGCTGTGTGCGCATTTTTTCTGCATATGGAAGCGGTCTGCGCAAACAGCTTTTATGGGATATCTATCAGAAATACTTAAATACCGGACGGATCGATCTGTTCGGAACCGGAAATGAGACGCGTGATTTTATCCATATTTCCGATATTCTGCGTGCCTTAGAGCTGATCTTAGGATATCAGGGACCGGAGGAGATCTTTAACGTTGCAAACGGCGAGGAAGTGTCTATCCGGGAACTTGCTGAGATTTATGCCGCACAGCTTGGAGAAAAAACGGATATCGTGCGGTTCAACGGTGAGACGAAGGTCGGCGATCCGCAGAACTGGCGTGCAGATATCTCTCTTTTGAAAAAGATCGGATATGAGAAAAAAATGGATCTTACCGAAGGAATCCGTGATTATGTAAGCTGGGTAAAACAGCAGGCATAGAAAGGAAAATAGAATGGAAGAAACAAGATGTTTAGCACCGGTCATATTATTTACCTACAACCGGCCGGAGCATACAAAACGTACCATTCAGGCACTTGCAGCGAATGAACTGGCAGAAGAAACCGATCTGTACGTATTTTCTGATGCTGCAAAAAAAGATGCAGATAAAGGAAAAGTGCAGGAAATCCGTGATTATGTAAAGACTGTGCAGGGATTCCGTCACGTGGAACTGACTGCAAGGGAGCAGAACTATGGGCTTGCAAAAAACGTGATCGAAGGTGTGACTGCAATCGTAAATAAATATGGAAAAGTGATCGTATTAGAGGATGATCTTGTCACAAACCGCTATTTCCTTTTGTTTATGAACGATGGATTAGACCGTTATGAACAGGAAAAGAAAGTGACAGGAATTACCGGATTTTCCCATTTCGGAGATACATTCTCCTATCCGTGTGAATCCTATTTTAATACATTATCAGGTACAAGCTGGTCATGGGCAACCTGGAGTGACCGCTGGAAATATTTTGATGCAGACTGTGATGACTGGACGGATATGGTTTCCGATAAAAAACTGCGGAAAGCATTTAATTATGACAACACCTATGATTTTTACAAGATCATGAAAATGCAGAAAACTGATACAAAAACCAATTCCTGGGCGATCCGCTGGTACTGGACGAATTTCAGAAAGCAGGGACTGATCTTATCCCCGACAAAGTCATTAGTCAGCAATGAAGGCTGGGATGGAACAGGAATCCACTGCGGCAATGAAAAAGGACTGGTATTCGACCATAAACTGATGACAGATCACAGAATCACAGAGTTCCCACAGGAGATCTGTGAAAAACCGGAGATCCATAGGGCGATGAAAAAAGCACTGATCCATGAGTCACAGCCGAATCTGATCAAACGGATCTACCATGTGGTATTCCGGAAAAACTATATCGGACAGGCATAGAACATTTGAATGGCAGACAAAACAGGCTGTCTGGAAATGAGGATGAAATAAATATGAAGATACTTGCAATTTTTACCTGTTTTAACAGGAGAGAACTGACAGAACGGGGGATGGCAACTCTTTCTGAAAATAAAAATGTTACCTTTGATTATGTGATCTTAGATGACAATAGTTCTGATGGAACACGTGAGATGTTAAAGAAGATGCGTGATGATGGAACATATCAGATCGATCTGATCGAGGGAGACGGAAACAATTTCTGGAATGGCGGCATGCATAAGGCAATCGAGCATATCAAAAAAACACATATGGATTACGATTACTATATGCTGATGAATGATGACACGAAGTTTTTTCCGGGCATTTTTGACGAGATGGCACCGCATCTGAAAAAAGATGAGGTCACTGTCGGAGCCATCTGTGGAGAAAACGGTGGTTTAAGTTATGGTGGCATCAAATATACCAAAGGGATCAAATACAAAAAATTAGGACCGGATGCACCGGAGGCAAATTGTGATACCTTCAATGCAAACTGTGCTATCATTCCGCGTGAGATCTTTGAAAAAGTCGGTATCGATCCGTTTTATCAGCACAGCATCGGCGATTTTGATTATGGTTTACAGATCAGCAGACTTGGATATAAGATCCATATTTATCCAAAGTTTGTGGGTGAGTGCAATGATAATACGCTGCAGAAAACCTGGCAGGATGAGACACTGCCGCGCATGGAGCGTATCCGCTTAAAGGAAAGCCGTAAGGGATTGCCGTTCCGTGACTGGTTCCACTTCCTGCATAAAAACTTCGGACTGGGAACGGCAATTGTACGTTCCATCACACCGTATGTCCGTATCATACTTGGAACAAAGACGAGATATTCCGGCGCATAGAATGCCGGTATGACAATGGCATTATTTGAATGAGGATTTATATGGGAACGATCTGTTTTGTGATTTTAAATTATAAAACCTGGCGAGAGGCTGCCGCATGTGCGGAGTCAGTTCTCTCTACACAGCAGGGACAGGATATCCGCATTGTTCTAGTGGATAACGGTTCCGGCAATGGCAGTGAGGAGTCACTTCGGGAAGAATTTGCCGGGGAAAAAAGAGTGCACGTGATCGCAAGTGAAAAAAATCTTGGGTTTGCGCGTGGCAATAATCTGGGCATCCAGTACGCAAGATCTCATTTTGAGCCGGATTTTATCGTGGCAGCAAACAGTGATATCATCTTTGAGCAGAAAGATTATTGTGAGAAATTACGTGAGATTTATGCGGAAGAACGTTTTGACATTTTAGGCGGTGATATCGTGGATGCAAGCCGCAGCAGACATTTTAATCCGGTGGCGAAAAACAGGCAGTATACATTAAACTATATGCGAAAGCAGATTGCGGTTTCCTGGGTAAAATGTAAAATGTTCCAGATGATCAAATTATTGCATTTAAAGAAAGCCATTGCAGGTCATTATGGAGTTGTTTCCGATGAAGAGGGACGTGATGTCAAAGATGCAAGCAAGAATCTTACCACGCGCGAGGAGAATGGAAAATCTGTATCCGCGGACAGCCGTGTGAATGAACGGATGAGAGATGTCCTTCTGCATGGCTGCTGTCTGGTATTTTCAAAAGATTTTTTTGGAAAGATGGACGGATTTTATGACGGGACGTTTCTCTATGCAGAGGAGGAGATCCTCTATTATCTTGCAAAGAAAAAAGGCATGACGCTATTGTATGCACCGGAGGTCGGCTGCATGCACAAGGAGGCAGTGTCCACTAATTTTGTGATGAAAGATTTTTGTGATGCGAAGATTTTTTATTTCGGGAATATCACGAAATCCTATCGGACATTTTTGAAGTTGATGAAAGAGTGACAGGGAATATGGACAGAGCAGATGTGACGGTGGTATGCTGTTATAATGATCCAAAACAGTACAGAAAGCTGACGGAGGATCTGGCAAGACAGCATTACAACTATACGCTGATAGGAATCGATAACTGCGGGAAGCAGTACAGCTCCTGTGCAAAAGCATTGAATGCGGCAACCGCACAGGTGAAAACAGAATATGTGATATATTCTCATCAGGATATAGAACTGCCGGATGCAGATATGCTGGAGAAGTTTGTAAATTATCTTTTGATGACGCAGAAGGAAGATATTCTTGGAGTGGCAGGTGCTGTGGAGGATAATGACAGACAGGCAAGAGAACATACCTGTGTGTTATCAAAAGTCCGCCATGGCAGGGAACAGGTAGTGGCAGGAGAAAGGGAGTACAGCGGCATGACTGGCTGTGAGACAGTGGATGAGTGTTTTTTTGGCGGTCATACGGAGTTCTTTTTGCAGCATCCGTTTGATGAGATAATTTGTGATAACTGGCATTTATATGGCGTGGAGCGCTGTATGTATACCCGTGCAAAGGGAAATAAAGTCTATGTATGTGATATCCCATTGATCCACACATCTACAGGAACGATTGGCAGGGAATATAATAAGGGATTTTACCGGGTGGCAAAGTGTTATGCCAAAGCTGATAAAAAAGAGGGAACAATGTCTTTGAAATGGCTTCGCACTGTGTGTGGAAGCAGCCGGACTGACCTTATGCACAGGTTATTGTTTTACTGGAAACGTGAGATATTGATACGATTGAACAGGTACTGAAAATGGGAAAAAAATCTCTTGCAAAAAATTCAATATTCAACATGGCATATAAGGGCTTTACGGCCCTTTTTCCACTGATAACGACTTCGTATGTATCGCATGTTCTGCTGCCGGCAGGCGTGGGACGTGTATCGTATGCAAATACGATCGCGGCATATTTTGTGCTGATTGCTTCTTTAGGCCTGCCAAGTTATGGTGTCAAGGCGATTGCGCAGAGCAATGTCGACAAGGAGCAGAGGAGCAGGACTTTTTTGGAATTGTTTCTTATCAATTTTGCTGCAACTGTTCTTTGCACGATCGCATATTATTTATTTGTCAATTATTTTCCGCATTTTGCTGACCGCAAGCCGTTATTCAATGTTATGGGACTGATGCTTATCCTCAATATTTTTAACATTGACTGGTTTTATCAGGGAATGGAAGAATATGTCTATATTTCCGTGCGCAGTTTTATTGTAAAGATTGCATCGTTTGGACTGATGCTTCTTTTTGTAAAGGACGAGAGCGATTATCTGATCTATGCGCTGATCTTATGTATTGCAACGGCTGGAAATAACCTCTGGAATGCATGGAATTTAAGAAAATATATTTCTCTGGAGGGAATCTGCCACAGCAGACAGGGAAAAGTGGCAGATACAGGACTACATATAGGAAAACATATGCGTCCGGTCATGATACTTCTTGCATCATCGATTGCAACTGATATCTATACAATGCTTGATTCGGTGATGCTGGAATACTATTATGGGGAAACAAATGTAGGATATTATTCGAATGCTGTAAAGATTGTCAGAATGACGTATACGGTAGTGATTGCACTTGTAGCAGTTTTTTATCCAAGGATCAGCATGTGTTATAAACAGAAAGATTATAAGACGGGGAATGCGCTGATCAACAGAGGAACACAGATTTTGCTGCTTTTAGCACTGCCCTGTGCAGCAGGACTTTTAGCTACGGCTGAATATGTAGTGCCTCTTTTATTTGGCAGGGCATTTGATCCTGCAATCCCAACACTGAGAATTTTGAGTGTTCTGATATTGATTTTTTCAATCGCATATTTTCTGGGACATATCATCTTAACTGCGACTGGAATGGAAAAAATGATCCTGCGTGCTACGGTTACAGGGGCTGTGGTAAATGTATGTGCGAATTTTGCATTGATCCCCGTATTAAAACAGGATGGGGCGGCTATTGCATCTGTGTTATCGGAAGCAGTCGTTACGGTAATTTTGCTGGTGCATGCGAAAAAGTATTATATATTAAAATTTAGCAGACATTATATACTTACACAGACAATCGCACTTTTAGCAATGTTAGCAGTGACTTTCGGATTGGAACAGTTGATTACGAACCGTGTATGGATGATTCTTTTTGTCATTGCAGTTGCAGGAGTGGTATACTTTGTAGTGTTGATCATATTACGCAATGAAATCGTGGAAGAACTTTGGAAAAAGGTGCGTGTTTATGCAAAACGCAGACAGGGGTGAGTCTTGTTTGTGACAGAATGGCATGATATACTTATAGCCAGAGTAATGGAGAGGTGCAGATATGAATTCAATTACAGGCATTATAATTGCTTTATTTGTGCTTAGCGCTGTGTTTTTTATATTGGGCAGCAGTTTTTGCTGTATATTTGGAACGGAAGAAACGACAGCATTTGAATATCTGTCCGGATTTGTAATATTTCTTACGGTTTTTGCATTAATAGAGATTCCAATTGAGCTATCGGGTATGGCATTTCATGTACTGGTATATGCAGAAACGGCAGTTTTTGTCATAATACTGACAGGATGTATTACATACCTTTTGAGGCAGAACAGAAAAAATAAAAAAATAATTTTTAAGAAACCGGATCAGGTGACGATAATCCTGTTTGTACTGATTTTGCTGCAGATCTTTTATGGAATGAACAATGGAAGCCGGATCAATGGTTATGATACATCTTATTATAACGGACATGCAGCAAATGCTTTGTATACAGATACTATTTACCAGTATGATGCAAGAACAGGCGAATATATCGGGCAGGAAAACTACGTGCATGATTGTTATCCGATGCTGATCGCATTTTTAGCAAGGATATTTGGAATGCATCCGCTTGTGGCGAGCAGCCGGGTACTGGCATGTGTAGAGATTCTGACCGCCAGTCTGATCGTGTATGAAATCGCAAGACGTCTTTCTGACGGCAGAAGAGACATTGCAGACTGGACAGTTGGAATTTATGGATTTATGAGTATTTTATGCTATGAGTTTGAGGAAACATCAGCATTTTATCTGTGGCAGAGAACGGCAGAATCAAAGTCAATGCTGGCTAATCTGTATCTCCCAATGGTACTTTTGGCGATGGTACTTTTAGCAAAAAAAATAGAAAGCAAAAGAAACTGGCTGATACTCTGTCTGATCGCATTTGCAGGTGTATCAATGTCTATCAGCGGTATTTTTATTATCACGGTAATGGTAGGAGCGGGATTACTGTCCATCATATTTGTACAGAAAAAATGGCGGTATCTGTTCCGGGCATTTGTGTGCATGATACCGGGGATAGTAATGGCAATGATTCGGATTTTGTAATGAAAGAGGGATGAAATGCTCGAAGAATGGTTTAATCTAAGTTATTTTCATACAACTTTTCTGGGGTTCTGGTGGAATGTTCTCTATATTGTGCCATATCTGGGATGTTTATTTTATATTATCCAAAAAAAGGACGAGGTATTAAAACAGATATTTGTATGGCCGTTTTTTATTTCACTGGTTACCATTTTTAATCCGTTTATTATGGAATGGGTGTTGAAAAAACTGGGATGGAGAGACCGCTACAGCAGATTTTACTGGATTCTTCCGGTAATGTTTCTGTGTGCATTTATGGGAGCAAAGCTGATCGTAAGGCAGAAGAAAGGTGCTGAGAGAAATATTCTGTTTCTGTTTCTGCTGTGTTTTTTGTATCTGTGCAGCGGCAGGGCAACGGCAATCGAACTTGATGATAATGTTTATAAGATAGATCAGTCAGTCATTGAGGTGTCAGACATGATCGGGAGAAATAAAGATACCAAAAATCCGGTTGTGCTTTGTGATGCGGATCTGTATTACTGGCTGCGTCAGTATGATCCGTCAGTTGTGCTTGCAGTGTCAAATAAAGTAATGGATCTGTACCAGTTTCAGTCAGCTTCCGGTATAGATCCGGAAGAACAGTATAAAAACAATAAAAGGGCATTATCCATGTTTACCAGAGGAGTGGAAATCGATCCTGAGACAGCAAATAAGCTGTTAAAAAAGAATAAAGTACAATATTTTGTCCGGAATACAGAGTATTATTCGGATTATTATATGGATCTGCTTGATCTGGTCTATGTTGATAAGGTAGACGGGTACGAATTATATCGCTGTAATAACGATTAGGAGGCTCAGAAAATTGCTTATTGTTTTTAAATTGCTTGTACTTACAGGCATCTGGTATATTTTCCCCACAGCGGTGGGATTTGTGGTGGAAAAACAAAGTGGTGCCCAAAATATAGATTTTCTGCAGTGTTATCTGAAGGGAATCATAATATTATTTGGACTGTTTTATCTGATCGCACGGATTGTGATTATGCAAAAGTTATCTTTGTCCGTACTGACAGAAATATGGTGCAAAGTTATGATACTTGTGATCATTTTGGCGCTGGCATTTATTTTTTGGAAAAGAAAAGAAATACGCTTGTCAGATATCATCAGGGAAGTGAAAAAACTGATACCAGGTATACTGGTTGTGATCATACTTACTGTATTTAGTGTGGGAGCAGTGACGGTCAGCCAGAAAGATAATACGGTAGAATCCGTGCTGACTATGTATACTTTTGATACGCTGTATCAGATCAATCCGATGACAGGAAAAGCACCGATGTTGCCGGTAGAAAAAGAATTGTTAGCACAGATGGCAGGATCTCCGTTAGATGCATATTATGCAGTCTGTTTGAAAATATGTAACCTGAATCCGGCTAAATTCATCCGGATGATCCTACCGTTTTTTATGTTTCCGATATATTATGCTGTCTATGTTCTCTGGGCAGGATTTTTATTCCCTGGGGAAAAAGCGGGGAAAAGATATATGTTTCTTGCGATGATATGGGTATTGTATGCAATTCCGCTGGCAGCAGACAAGGCATTTTATTTCAGTGTTTTTCAAAATGAATGGAATGGAGAACCGTTGTTTTTCCTGGCTCTGCTGCCGTGGTCGATATTACAGATTTTCGGAAAGGAAAAAGAGCTGCGCAGTCTGAAAAATTATGCATCTGTGCCGGTACTGATCTGTTATGTGGCATCGGCGCTGGCAGGACAACTGATGTATGAAAAAGGATTTTTTATGATAACATTTGCATGGGTGGCAGTTATAGTTATGACAGGTATTATGAGGTGGAAAAATGGAAGCAGCATTTGAAGCACTCAGAGAGCAGTTTCGAAATTTTGGTACAGATGGAATAAGTCTGGCACTGACAGGTTTTGCAGTTCTTTTTCTTGTAGCAGAGAAAGAACGACTTGACTGGCGTATCGGACGGCTGGTAAAATATGAAATTTTGTTTTTTCTGCTTCTTGGAAATCCGTTTGGTTACAATAATATAAGCAGTTTCTGGATGCAGGAAGATTATGCGAAAATATTTATGCTGCTCATGCCGGCTGTTGTAATAGCAGTTCTCGTAACAGAGCTGATTTCAGCAGTTAAAAACTTTTTCACAAAGGTATTATGTATAGCTGGGTGTGTGTGCCTTATAGTTGTCAGCATGTATTTTCGTTTTGGCGAGGTAAAAATACAACTGTTACAGAATACATATAAGGTTTCAGAAGATATTGTGGAACTTGATACCCTGCTGCGTAGTGAAAATCCTGCAATTACGAATATGATTGCGCCAAGGGAAGTATGTGCACAGATCCGTGAATTAAATGAGTCGGTGCAGCTTTTGTATGGGGAAGATCTGATCAGACAGATGATAGATGGAAAAGATGTCTCTGAAGACGAAGAAGAAAAAGAATTTTATGAGGCCTGTGCAACCATTGTGGCGGTTCCACGGGCGGTAGATCATCAGATTGATGTTGCTGAGCGCTATGGCAGTAACTGTATTGTACTACGGATTTCAGATGATGATAAACCTAAAATGGAGGAAGCAGGGTATACATGTTTTGGAAAGACAGACAGTTATGTCGTGTATTTGAAAGATTAAAAATGCGACTGGTATAACCAATATAGTACGCACAAACTTGAGATGCGCTTGAAAGCAGCGCAGGAATGGAGAATAATATGAAAAAAAGACATCAGGCAGGAAAAAGGATCGCTGCTTGGCTTATGGTATTGAGCCTTTGCGTGACAGCAGTTCCGGCAGAGCAGGTGGTATATGCAGCCGGTGAACAAAATGAAACAGAGATTACAGAACTAACACAGAATCCTGAGGTGACAGAGAGCACGGAGGCGATGGGAGACTCTGAAAACGCAGAGGGGAACGAAGCAGGAGATAGTGGCGAAGATCAGATTTCTGAGACAACGGAAAATACCGGAACAGAAGAAAATTCTGAGATGCCGGCGGATACGGAGAGTACAGAAATTCCTGAGACGACTGAAAATACAGAGAGTACGCAGGCAACAGAAGATTCAGAGATGACTGACGATACAGAAAGTACAGAGGCACTTATCGGGGATAACGAAGCGGCAGACACGGAGAAAGAAGAAAGTGAGGATATTCTAAAGAAAGATGGAAATGTGACTCCGGGAAGTACCTATGCGGCAGCAACATCGATTGGACTGAATACAACTTATAATGCAACGACATCCAGAACATCTGTTACACATTGGTATAAATTTACGATGAGCAAAGCCGGTATGGTACAACTGAAATTTGCACATGCGAATTTATCGAGCGCAAGCAACAGTACGGCCTGGAGGATTGATTTTATTGCCGATCAGGTTGGTGGGTTAGTCACTGTAACAAGCGGAATGCAGGATACACAGAACCAGACGGCGAAAATAGGACTTGATGCCGGTACCTATTATGTACAGATTACCGGAACCGGAGTACTTACAGTCGGGTCTGCAGCTTACAGCTTCAGCGTACAGTATGAAGATACCTATTGTGAGACAGAACAAAATAATACGATTGCCACAGCAGATAATTATGACAGATTAGGTCAGACGATAACAGGAAGCATTTCCTCTGCATCGGATACCGATTATTATAAGATCACATCCACCACGAAAGGATATCTTTCATTTCAGTTACAGCACGATAAAGTGAGCGGCAGGCTTTCAACAGATATTTACAGTGTAGCAGTCTGCGATGCTGCCGGAAATACGTTGTATACAATGACAAGTAAGAAAGATGAGGAGAAATCCGAGTCGGTTAATTTTGGACTTGACGCCGGAACCTATTATCTGAAAGTATCAGGAATCCAATATATGGATGCGTCAGGTTCACTGACAGTTCAGGGAGCAAATGGAGAGACGTACAAGCTGAAGGTATCCTGGACGAATGCAGACAACTGGGAGAGCGAGAGCAATGATGATATAAATACAGCAGACACAATGACATCAGGCAAGGCAGTTTACGGAAGTCTGTATGGTGTCAGTGATTCTGATTATTATGGTTTTCAGACAACAAAAGACGGATATATCGTGATCAATCTGCAGCATTCGAAAGTTACAGGATGGCAGAATAAGGCTATTTATGCAGTTACAGTCTGTGATACTTCCGGCAATTCGATCTACGAAATGACCAGTAAAGCGGAAGATGAAGCCACGGATTCCATTAAACTGGGACTGTCAGCAGGTAAATATTATATTAAGGTGGCAGGTCAGAATGCATATTACGGCGGAAACTATGTGATCAAAACTACCTTTAAGGCGTGCAGTACCTGGGAGCACGAGAGCAATGATACTTACGATACAGCAAATACGGCTGTTTCCGGCACAACATACAGCGGAGATATCCGTACCTACAGTGATGTGGATTATTTTAAAACATCACTTTCTGCAAATGGTTATATCAATGTGAAACTGACGCATCCGGTTGTGAGCGGACAGGAAACAACAAACATGTTTGTGCTCAGCGTGATCCGCAAAGTGGATAAAGACCAGTATACAGAAGTCTACACTACGAAGATCCGTGGCGGGGACACAAGCATTTCCACGCCGAACCTTGGACTGCCGAAAGGTGAGTATTACATTAAGATCGCAGGAACCGGAAATACGACGGGAACATTATTGAGCGGAACGAGTTATCCTGTAAACTATGATGTATGTATCAAAGCAAAGACAGCAAGTGACCGGGAAGTGGAGTCGAATGATTCTGCTGCCACTGCAAATACCGTAAAGAACGGAAAAACTTATTACGGAAGCACAAGCAGTTCCTCGGACAAAGATTACTATAAGATCAAAATGTCAAAAGCAGGCTATCTGCAGATTAAGTTTGGACATAAAAACAGTCAGAGTACAGCAAGCTGTTATAATGTTGTTCTTTACAATAAGGATAACAGTGAAATTTATAAATTTACGAATACCGGGACAGAGACTTCTTATACATCCTGTAAATTAGGACTGGATGCGGGGGAATATTACGTATGCGTCAGTCAGGCTTCGACCCTTTATACCGGAGACTACACGATCTGCCTGACACAGAAAGCAGCTTCCGGCTGGGAGACAGAGAATAACGGTGACTGGGCATCCGCAGATAATATACAGGTAGGCAAAGCGGTAAAGGGTGTGATCACAGGCTATTCATCAGACGAAGACTATTATCGTTTTACACTTACAAAAGCACAGTATATCAATTTCAGTCTGGCACATGAAAAGATCAATGATGCGGGAAGAAGCTGGTATGTAACACTTTATAATGCAAATGCTAAGAGAGGTTATCAGGATTATGACCATATCTATTCTTATGCAGGAAGTACTTATACAGAATCATCTGCAGTCAAATTAAGCAGAGGAACCTATTATCTGAAAGTGCAGGCATTTGCAAAAAATGCTGTAGATAAAGAATATACCCTCTGTGTAAATAAGATTGGAAATAAAAAGACAAGCGTAACTTCCGTAAAATCGACAGCATACAATAAACTGAAAGTTTCATGGAAAGTTGTGCCGGCTGCAGCTTCCTATCAGATTTACCGCAGCACGAAAAAAGATGGAGATTACCAGAATATAAAAACCATCGACAGTGTGGGAACCAGTTCCTGGACGGATAGCAGTGTAAAAACCGGAAAAACATACTATTACAAGATCAAAGTAGTTGTTAAGACGCAGAATGGAAATCAGACCAGTGGATTTTCCAATGTAAAATCTGCAAAAGCTGTACCGGCAAAGACAACACTAAAAGCGAAAGCATCCAATGCAAAGAACGTAAAGCTGACCTGGTCAAAGGTAAAAGGCGCAAATGGCTATGAGATTTACCGCAGCAACAGAAAAGATGGAAAATACCAGAAAGTAAAAACTATATCCAAAGGCGGTACGACATCTTATAAAGATGGAAAACTGAAAAAATCAACGACTTACTATTATAAGATCCGTGTATATCGTAAAGTGGATAGAAAGAAAGTATATGGAAGTTATTCTTCCGTTGTTTCCGTAAAGACCAAAGCGAAATAAAAGTAAAAAGAGATACCCCGGTGGGATGATCATCATACATCCTGCCGGGGTATTTTTAAGATTTTATGAAAATTCTGGTAAGATATATTCAAAGGTTGGGTTTTATGATAGAATGAGCAGTGGATGTGAAATGCACAAATACCAGGAAATATACAAGAGGATAACAGGAAAATGAAAAAAAGGATTTTAGCAGTAATCATGGCAGTCTGCGTGAGTATGACAGCACTGCCTGCAGATGTACGTGCAGCAGAAGACAGTGCAGTTCAGACAGAAAGCACGCAGAAAACATCACCGGCAGAGAAATCAGCCCAGACAGAAAACGCTGGGAATGCAGCAGAAGAGCTGACCGGAACGGAGATGGCAGAGACAGAAGAAGCAGCTGAAACGGAAGAAACAGCAGAGACAGAAGAAACGACCGAGACGGTAACAATCGAAACAGAGACGATTGAGACAGAAGAGCCGGCAGAGACAGAAACTTCGGAAACAGAGAAACCGGCAGAGACAGAAACAATCGAAACAGAAACTACGGAAACAGAGAAACCGGCAGAGACAGAAACAATCGAAACAGAAACTACGGAAACAGAGAGCACCGAGACGGAAACAGCTGAAACGGAGACAGAGGAGTCAACCGAAACGGAAACAACTGAAACAGAGACAGAAGAGCCGACCGAAACGGAGACTGCGGAGACAGAGACTGTCCAGGCAGCAGAACTTAACTACATGATGGTAGAGTCACCGTACGTTGAGACACCGGGAACGCAGAATGTGGTCTTAAGTCTTGGAACAGGCTATGAGCAGCTTTCGGATATCGTCTTAAATTATAAGAATCTGACCACCGGAAAAGCATATCAGACAAAAGCTGCAGGAATAGAAGAGGATATGATCCGGTTTACCATGGATTTTTCAGAAAATGGACAGGCAGGAGAGTATCAGATCACTTCCGTGCAGTTTACACAGGAGAAAACAAAACAGGAAATCCTGCTATCAGACCTTGGCATGGATGTAAGATTTGGTGTCAATGAACAGGCAGAGACGAACCCGGATCAGGTACTTTATGATGAAGATGCCTATGCGGATGTGGATGCTGATGTTGTTACTATGAGCGCAGATGGAGAAGTTATTTCCGAAAACACTGTGGAAAATGTGCTGGAGCAGGGAATCTCAGATGCTGTCGCCAGTGTTGCAGATAACTTAAAAGGTGCGAACAGTAATGTGAAAGTCGTACTCGATCCGGGACATGATGGCACCCATGCAGGAGCACCCGGTTTTGGAGTACAGGAAGCGGATCTGACACTTAAGATCGCCACATACTGTAAAGAAGAATTATCTACCTATAATGGTATTACTGTTTATATGACAAGAGAGAGTGCAAGCTGTCCGGCAGGCGGCGGAGATTATATTGCATGTCTGGATGCCCGTGCAAACCTTGCAAAGAATGTGGGAGCAAATGTGTTAGTAAGTTTCCATTTAAATACTGCAAACGGAACAGCGAGAGGTGTGGAAGTTTATTATCCGAACAGCAACTATAATGCGCAGGTGGGAAGCAACGGACAGGCACTTGCAAAGAAAATATGTG
The DNA here is from genome assembly GCF_003463035.1 of Roseburia sp. OF03-24. Lineage (NCBI taxonomy): Bacteria > Bacillati > Bacillota > Clostridia > Lachnospirales > Lachnospiraceae > Roseburia > Roseburia sp. OF03-24. The sequence goes on from NZ_QSCK01000009.1 coordinate 76,255, forward strand.
ACAAATTGGCAGCACTTGGATTAAATTATCGTGGCACAAAGATTCGGAATGCTTCTTATGACAAATATCCGGATGGATCTGCGGCAGACTATTACGGACTGATCCGCCGTTGTAAAAATAATGGCATTCCTGGACTGATCATCGAGCATGCCTTTTTGGACAATGCAAATGATTATTATACATATTTAAGTTCAGATGAAAAATTAAAGGCACTCGGGGTTGCAGATGCTACTGCGATCGCAGAATATTTCGGTCTGACAAAAGGTGCTCAGACAGTTACCTGTACCTATACGCAGTCAAGAGCGGATGGAAGTCTGAAAATCAAATGGAGCGGACTTGATAATGTTGATTATTATGAGATCTGGCGTGATACTAAAGATGCCTATGATTATGAAAAGATCGATGAAGTATCTGATGCGACATCTTTTATCGATGATACCGTAGAATTGGGAACAAGATATTACTATTTGGTTCGTCCGGTATTTAATGACGGAACTACGGGAGAATACTCCAAATCCATCTCTGGTGTGGCATTAGCAAAGACAAACTTTACGAAAATCAAGGCAAAGAGTGGAAAGAAGGTCACTTTAACCTGGAAAAAAGTTTCGCAGGCAGAAGGATATCTCATTTATCGCAAAGACAGTGAGGATGGAAAGTATAATCAGATCGGTAAAGTGACTTCAGGAAAGACTCTGACATACACAGATACTGTGAAATCCAATAACAAAACATATACTTATAAAATACAGGCATATAACACAAATAATGGTAAACAGGGTGTCGGTGCATATTCCTCCACGAAATCAGCAAAGACACTTGCAAAAGCAAAAATTACAGGAATTACATCTTCTAATGAGGATATGTTAAAAATTTCCTGGAAAAAGGTAAGTGGTGCAAAGGGATATACCATTTCCCGTAGCACAAGCAAGAACAGCGGTTATAAGAAGATTGATACAGTAACAGGAAAAACATCCTACACAGATGATACTGTAAAAGCAGGAAAGACCTATTACTATAAGGTCGAAGCATATAATGTCAACAGCGGTACAAAAGGATACGGCGGTGCATCAGACGCGGTGGCAGGAAAAACTGCAAAACGTACAAAGATCACATCAATCGTTTCCACAAATGAAAAAACACTGACGATCAAGTGGAATAAGATCACAGGAGCTTATGGTTATCGTATCAAACGAAGTACCGATGAAGATGGTACTTACAAAGTTGTTAAGACGATTAAATCCGGAAACACGACCAGCTACAAAGACACCAGTGTAAAAGCAGGAAAGACCTATTATTATACGGTTGAAACGATGGTAAAGACAGGAGACAATATCTGTTATAGCGGTGATTCAGCGTCCATGGAAGGAAGAACAGCGAAAAAAGCGAAGATCAAGTATGCTGTTTCAAATGGAAGTAATCAGATTGAAGTAAAATGGGGAGCAGTGAGCGGTGCCTACGGCTACCGGATCAAACGCAGTACGTCAAAGAATGGTACTTATAAAGTGGTTGCCACTTTAAAAGGAAAAAATAATACGACCTATCAGGATAAAAATGTAAAAACTGCAAAGACCTACTATTATAAGGTAGAGACGATCAACAAGGTAAATGGCAAAAAAGGATACAGCGGTGATTCCGCAGTTGTGTCAGCAAAGACATTAAAAACTACATCCATTACAGCAGTCAAGGCAACCGGAAGTACTTCCGTAAGACTGGAATGGAAAGCTGTGGATGGTGCATCCGGTTATCAGATTTACCGGAGTACGTCAAAAGACAGTGGTTATAAAAAGACCGGACAGGTCAAAGGTAAAAATACGAAAAAATATGAGGATAAAACATTAGAAGCCGGAAAAACTTACTATTATCAGGTTCGTGCATATAAGAGCAACAGTGCTAAAAACGGTGTGGCATCTTTCTCAAAAGCACAGAAGGCATGGACGATCAAACAGGTGGTATTCTCCCAGATCACAAGTGACAGCAAAAATCAGGTCACACTTGGCTGGAAGAAAGTTTCAAAAGCACAGGGGTATGATATTTACCGGAGCGACAAGTCAAACAGTGGATTTGAAAAGATCGCTTCAATTTCATCCGAATCTACACTGACTTACACGGATAAGGGCGTAAAGAGCGGCAATACGTATTACTATAAAATTGCAGCAACTTATAAGATCAAAGGCAGTGCAGGCAGAGGAAGTTATAGTAAGGTAACAGAGGTTGCAGTCTTAAAACAGGGAAGTATTTCTTCTATCACACTCGGAGATAATAATGTATTAAATATCTCATGGAACAGTGTTGCAAATGCAAGTGGCTATGAACTTGCCGGTGCGGTCAGCGAAAAAGGAACTTATACCACATTACAGACTTCTGATGCAACATCCTTTACACACAGTAATCTGGTACAGGGAACGACATATTACTATAAAGTAAGAGCATACAAAGATTTAAGCAACGGAATCCGTATGTACGGACCATGGTCAGCGGTAAAAGCAAAAGCTGCAGCGCATGAGATCATGGGTACAAGCAGTGTGACAGTCGACCAGATGGTATCTTACTATAATAAACGTTATACCTTCCCGGCAGATACTTACCGTGATAAGGGAGCAGATTCTGCGGAGGCATTCTTTAAGATCTTAAAAGAAGAGGCAGAAGCCGAGGGTGTAAGAGCAGATGTATTATTTGCGCAGGTTATGTTAGAGACCGGAGGATTACAATTCGGCGGAGATGTGCAGCCGAGTCAGTGTAACTTTGGAGGACTCGGTGCAGTCGGTGGCGGTGCAGCAGGTGAGACTTTTGCAGATGTAAGAACCGGACTCCGTGCGCAGGTACAGCACTTAAAAGCATACGCAAGTACAGATGGATTAAACAATGCATGTGTGGATAAGCGTTTCCAGTATGTATCGCGTGGAACAGCCAGATACGTGGAGTGGCTTGCGATTCCGCAGAATCCATATGGAAAAGGCTGGGCAGCAGATGCGGATTATGGTACGAAGCTGCTTCGGATCATGGATAGTTTATAAACTGAATAAAGGGCAGTAAAAACATAAGAGGCTGTGAGAAATGGTACAAACATTTTTTGCAGCCTTTTGAGCTGTTACAGAATGTCCGTCATTGAATCAGTCATTCTATGGCGGGAAAACTTGCAAAGAACGGCTGATTTTGGTATAATACGCCGGTATATATATAACAGGTCTGATGCTTTAAAATCAGTTCTGCTGACGTAAACAAAGATTGAAAAGAGAAGCTATGAAAAAAAGAAAAGGCTATAAACATTTATTGAATTATTGCGCGAACTTAATCATGATTCTTTTTGAGATGATGTGTTTTTCATACGTCTGGTTCGTTTACTATAATCCATTGATGACCAATAAATTTGGAGAACGTGGTCACTGGGGAGTTATCGGACTGTATGTTTTGCTGGCATTTTTCTTTACGCAGAGTCTGGGCGGATTTCATATTGGTTACCTTGAGGCTTCCGATATATTCAGTTCACATGCATTAGCAATCATCATGAGTGCAGTTGTGGAATATTTTATTGTCGTTCTGGCAGTGCGAAGCTATGTATCGGTGTATCCACTGGTGTGTATGTCAGTGATCGAGATCATATTCAGTATCATCTGGACGATGCTGGTAAGGAATTTATATCAGAAGCTTTATCCTCCAAGAAGAATGTTAGTCATCTATGGCAATTATCCGCCGGATGATCTGATCGCGAAGATTAATTCAAGAAAAGATAAGTATAATATCTGTATGTCCGTAAGCTACAAGATCGGATATGTGAAATTATATACGATGGCAAAGGAATACGAGGCCGTGGTCTTGTGTGATCTGCCTGCTGAGGCGAGAAACCAGATCATGAAGTACTGTTATCAGGAATCCATCCGTACTTATGTGACACCTAAAATCTCAGATATTCTTCTTAGTGCGGCAGACGATATTCATCTGTTTGATTCACCGTTACTGCTGCTTCGCAATGAGGGACTTACGATCGATCAGAGATTCTTTAAAAGGATTGAAGATATTGTGTTTTCTCTGATTGGAATTATCATTTCGTCCCCACTTATGTTGATCATAGCAGTATGTATTAAATTATATGATGGTGGCCCGGTGTTTTTTAAACAGCCGAGATACACCAGGGACAATGAAGTATTTATGGTATTAAAATTCCGCAGTATGTCTGTTCATGATGCAGACAGTAAGATCACCAAAAAAGGTGATGCAAGAGTGACACCGGTCGGAAAAGTGATCCGTGCCGCTCATGTGGACGAGCTTCCCCAGTTATTTAATATTTTAAAAGGCGAGATGTCTCTGGTTGGTCCAAGACCTGAATGGAAAACAGTGGTAGATAAATACGTTGAGGTTGTTCCGGAATTTGCACTCCGTACCAAAGTTAAAGCCGGACTGACAGGATATGCCCAGGTGTATGGAAAATACAGTACAACACCTTATGATAAGGTACGTCTGGATATTAAGTATATCGAGAACTATTCGCTTTGGCTTGATTTAAAGCTGATCCTTCTGACAGTAAAAATCCTCTTTAAAAAGGACAAGACAGAAGGTGTAGATGAGTATCAAAGTAATGCACTGCGAAATGAAAGTGCAGACAACGATAAGAAGCAGGTGTGAGACAGATGTATATTGAGGGAAAAGTCAGTATTATTGTTCCTGTTTACAATGCAGAAAACTTTTTGAACAGGACAGTTGACAGTATTCTGGCACAGACTTATGAAAACTGGGAATTACTGCTGGCAGACGACTGCTCAACAGATCAGAGCAGAGATATCATGAGCAGTTATACGGACGAGAGAATCCATTGTTTTTACTGTGAAAAAAATTCAGGACCGGCAGGCGCAAGAAACCTTGCGCTGCATCACGCAACGGGACAATATATCGCTTTTCTGGATGCAGATGATTTCTGGCTGCCGCAAAAGCTAGAAAAGCAGATTTCATTTATGAAAAAAGGAAATTACCCGTTCAGCTTTACCAGCTATGAATTTGCGGATGCAAATGCCGTCCGCAGCGGAACGGTTGCACATGCGCCGGAGAGAGTCGGCTACGAAGAGATCTTAAAAAGTTCAACGATCGCACCGAGTACAGCAGTGTTAGACCGTAATCAGGTCGATACGGCACTCATCTACATGCCGGAGAAGGTCAGGCTGGAAGATGCAGCCACGTGGATGCAGATCATGAAAACGGGTATTACGGCTTATGGTCTTGATGAAATTCTTACCATATACTGCCGTCACAAGGGTGCTTATTCGGGAAATAAATTAGATGCAGTATGGGGAAAATGGAAACTGTACCGTAATGTGGAGAAGTTTTCGTTCTTCAAAGCAGCATATTATGTGTGTGTGAATACCTGGGCAGCAGTTGTGAGGAGATTATAGGAGAGTGTGATGGAAAATGTGATTTATATAATAAAGCAAAACAAAATGATTCGAGTGGCTGCTTTCCCTGTAGTAAATATGATACGTTTCTTCCGGAAAATATTTTATCGTTTTTCTTCAGATGCAAGGAAAATAAGAGCATATAAAAATATACATCAGGGAGAACGCTGCTTTATTATTGGAAATGGACCAAGTCTTACTATGGAGGATCTGGATAAGTTAAAAGGAGAACATTGCTTTGCAGCAAATCGTATTTGTAATGCATTTTCAAAGACAGAATGGAGACCGGAATATTATATGTGTGTAGATTCGTCTGTATTTAAGGACATGAAAGATACAATCTGTGGTTTAGATCTTCCTAATATTTTCCTTACTTTGGAGTGTAAAAAATATAAATTACATGAGAAAAATAAAAAAATAAAATACATTAATAACTATTATCCATATTTAGTAAATCAGTATAAACGAGTTAAGGGAATAAATGTAAGTGAGGATGTGTCGAAATTCTTCGTGGCAGGAGAAACTGTGACATTTAATGCGATTCAATTTGCGATATATATGGGATTTAAGGAAATATATCTACTTGGAGTCGATCATAAATACGCAAGAAGCAGGGAAGAATCCGGTGCAATAAAGGTGGATATGAAGGTAAAAGATTATTTTGATGATGAACCATCTAAAAACTATAATGTGCAAAATGTACAGACTAGTACTGCAGCATACAGGTCAGCCAAAAAGTATTGTGATCAACATGAGATTATTATAAAAAACTTAACCCGTGGAGGAGCATTAGAAGTGTTTGAAAGGGCGGATTTTAATGACATTTTACAAAAAGGTTGACATTTTACAGAAAAATTAATAATATGCAAGAGGTACTTATATAAGCGGGAGGAAAAAATTGAAAAGGTTTTTTGATGATACATGCAAATATTGGGAGTATGCAAAGAGAGCTGCAATATCAGAATTAAAATCTGAAGTAGCAAGTTCAAGATTAAGCTGGCTTTGGTGGATTTTAGATCCGTTGCTTTTTATGTTAGTATATTCTTTTGTAAGTATAATAGTGTTTGATAAAAGTGAAAAATATTTGGCAGCATTTATTTTTATTGGACTTTCAAGCTGGGATTTTTTTTCAAAAACAATAAAGCAGAGTGTAAAGTTAGTTTCAGGAAACAGTGCTGTTGTTTCTAAAGTATATCTGCCAAAGTATATTCTTATTTATATCCAAATGCTGATAAATGGCTTTAAAATGATGATATCCTATGGATTAGTTGTTGGAATGATGATATTATATTGGGTGCCAATATCTTATAGAATTATTTATGTTATACCACTTTTTGCAGTTCTTATAGTAGTGACATTTGGTATTAGTACAATTATGTTACATTGTGGTGTTTTTGTAGAGGATTTATTCAATGTCATAAATGCATTTTTGAGGTTGGTATTTTATTTGTCGGGTATATTTTATTCTATTGCTAACAGAATAGATGGGGTGCTCGAAATCATTTTGCTGAAATGTAATCCAATTGCAATGATAATGGATGGATTGCGTAATTGTATGATCTATAAAAAAAATCCGGATTTTGTTATGATTGGAATTTGGGGGATTATTGGTCTGACATTATCTGCTATAGGGGTACGATTGATTTATAAAAATGAAAACAATTATGTGAAGGTGATTTAGTGGTAAAAAATGCGATTGAAGTAAAGAATTTAAAAATACGTTATAGATGTGTAAATAAATTATCTATTCGGAAAAGTCTGTTTAAATTAAAAAAAAGCAAGGTAGAAACGTTTGAAGCTATACACGGTATATCGTTTGATGTGCAAGAAGGAGAAATAATGGGCATCATTGGCAAAAATGGAAGTGGAAAATCAACACTTCTGCGCGCAATGGCAGGAATTTTTTCTCCTGATGAGGGTACAATTGATTTACATGGGCATACCGTTTCACTGCTTTCTATTGGAGTGGGATTTCAGAAAAAATTGACCGGACGTGAAAATATTATACTTTCTGGAATGCTGTTGGGATTTTCAGAAAAGCAGGTCCGGGAAAAAATGGACGAGATTATAGAATTCTCAGAGTTAGGTGATTTTATTGATAAACCGGTAAAAACTTATTCAAGTGGTATGTACTCTAAGCTGGCTTTTTCAATTACGGCTGTTTTGGAAACAGAAATAATGTTAATTGATGAGGTATTGAGCGTTGGAGATGCAAAATTTAAGAAAAAAAGTTATAAAAAAATGAAAGAGCTGATAACAGATTCGAAACGAACTGTTATTATAGTTTCTCACAGCTCAGATACTATAAGAAAATTATGTAATACTGTATTATGGTTACATGATGGTAATATAAAAATGCAGGGATCTGTTGATGAAGTACTGCCGTTATATGAAGAGTTTATGTCTTAACCAGACCAAGGAGGAAAAAATGGATAAGAAAAAAATTGTAGCAATTATGCCTATTAAGTTAAAAAATGAAAGACTGCCTGGAAAAAATACAAAAATGCTGGGGGATAAGCCGTTAATTCAGTATGAATTAGATAATCTGTTAGCAACAGGAATGCTTGATAGTATAAATGTTTATTGTAGTAATGAAGAGGTTTGTCAATATTTGCCACAGGGTGTGAACTTTGTGAAACGTTCTGAAACATTGGATTTGCCAACCTCTAATTTCTCACAGATTTTTGAGGCATTTTCAAAAGAAGTAGATGCAGATATTTATGTATATGCACATGCCACTGCACCATTTATTACAAAAGAGACTATGGTGGAATGCATGAATGCAGTATTATCCGGCAAATACGATTCTGCATTTTGTGCATCTAAAATTCAGGATTATTTATGGCAGGATGGAGAGCCACTTAATTTTGATGCGACCAATGTGCCAAGAAGTCAGGATTTAAAACCGATATATAGAGAGACATCAGGAGTTTATGTATATACAAAAGAAGTTTTTGAAAAATACCATCGCAGAATAGGAAAAAATCCTTATATTAAGGAAGTTTCTTTTAAAGAAGCTGTGGATATTAATAATCCAGAGGATTTTGATCTGGCAATTGCAATGTTACCTGTAGAATTATAAAAGAGAAACAGATTATTGGAGGATGATAAATGAACAAATTAAGTGTGTTAGATGTAACGCTCAGAGATGGAGGATGTGTCAATAATTTTAATTTTGGACAGGAATATATGGAGAAAATTCTTGCTGCGCAAGAGGCTTCTGGAGTAGAGTATATCGAGCTTGGCTATATTGATGAAAAAAATGGTAGTGAGCAGGGAAGAACCCAATACATTAATGAACAGGTTATTACCAAGTGTATTCTAAAAGAGAAAAAAGACGGGGTAAAATATGTTGCCATGATGGATTATGGTAAGTTTGACCCGAATAATTTACAACCAAGAACACCAGATGGAATTGATGGATTACGTGTGGCATTCCATAAAAAAAATTGTCGTGACATTGTTTCTGTAGGCAAGACCATTATGGAAAAAGGGTATGAATTTTTTATTCAGCCTATGATTACATTGCGTTATACAGATGCAGAATTAATTGAGTTAATTGAAATGGTAAATAAAGAATTGCCAGATGCATCGGGATTTTATATTGTTGATAGTTTTGGTGAAATGCGTCCGAATGACATGAAACGTGTTATTAATTTGGTGGATCACAACTTAATTCCAAGCATGACAGTTGGTTTCCACTCACATAACAATTTACAGATGTCATATTCAAATGCAGTTGAACTCTTGAGGTTCCCTACCAATCGAAACATTATGCTTGATTCATCCATTATGGGAATGGGAAAAGGTGCTGGAAATTTAAATACAGAACTTTTGTTAGAACATCTGAATTTATATTATGGTAAAAAATACAGTATTGCACCATTGCTAGAAGTAATAGATAAAGTTATCAATCAGCTTCACTCTGAAAATTATTGGGGATATGCTGTAGAATATTATTTGTCAGCTGCAAATGGTTGTACACCAAGTTATGCAGGACATTTTTATAATAAACATATGCTTCCGGTAGATCAGGTGGCAGAATTATTAGGAATGATTGATGAAACAAAGAAAATTTCATTTGACAAAGAATATGCGGAGGAATTATATCGTCAGTATAACGAGAGAAAATCAATTAATGATACTGCGGTAGTTAAGGAATTGAAAGCGGCATTAGAAGGAAAAAAGGTACTTCTTATTGCTCCAGGTAAGAGCATACTGGATGCAAAGGACGAAATTCAAAAGTATGTGGATAATACGGATGTTTGTACGATAAGTTTAAATAATTTTGAATTTGACACAGATTTTGTTTTGACCACCAGAACAGAAGCTTATGATGAAGCAGTAAAGACGGGAAAGAATGTTATTGTTACATCTAATATTTCTAAAGGTGGAAGAGGTACAGTTAAAATTCTTGATTACAAAAGATGGATTATAGTAGATGAAAGTACGCATGATTCTTCAGGCGTAATTGCAATGAATCTGTTAAAAGAATGTAATGTTTCAGAGATTTTGTTAGCAGGATTTGATGGATTTTCTGTTAATATTAATCAGAATTATTTTGATCCAAGTTTACGTCATCCGGTAACAGAAGAACAGGCAAAAAATCGAAACGCATTTTTTGGAAAATTTGTGAATTCAGTAAGAGAAACTGTAAAAGTAACCTATCTTACCAAAACAATTTATAACTAAATTAATGATAATAAAAAGACTCCTTTTAAGTTATGTGCATTATTACAAGTGATTGGTGATGGCTAGATTTTTTAAGGAGTCTTTTTGCAAAGAGGAAAAATGATTAGACAATATAATAAAGCAAAGAGAAAAATAAGACGTGGAAAAAAGAAAATAAGAAAATTTCTGAAGAAATATATTCCCGGATACAGACAATTGCTCATGTTAAGAAAGAAATGGTGGGGAATTCGATTTGCATATTTTGAGAGTATTGATGAAAATCTGGTACTGTTTCGGGCTCAGTCAGGTAGAAGATATTCGGGAACTCCAAAGTTGATATATGAGTATATGCTTACAGATCCTGCGTACCAGAACTTTAAGTTTGTCTGGCTGGTAAATAATAAAAATGATTTTAAATTTCTGAACGACAATGATAGAACCAGAGCGTATTCTGTCGGGACTAAAAAAGGAGTCAGAATTTTTGAAAAGGCACATTATCTTATTTTAAATCAGGATCTGAGAGAATACGAGAAAATAAGAGAAAAACAGATTCTGATATTTGATCCCGAAGAGTATTATGGGAGTGCATTGTACCTGAAAGAAGCCGGGGACGAATGGATAAAAACTAAGAAGGTATTTAAGTATGCAAAATATATGTTTGCATCCAACCCTGTTATGCAGGAGCAGATAAAAAAGATCTGCGGTGAATATGGAAAGCACGATGTCAAAATTATAGAAGAATCCTTGTACATGATGGACATGATGAATGTTCAACCGGGAGAAAGAAAATACCGGAATTTTGACATACCAGAAGAAAGAAAAAAAGTACTGCTGTCATTGTCTGAAAAATTTAAAGTGACACCACAATTTCTTGATGAAATCAAAAGTAAATATGAGCATGATATTGTATTTTTGATCCGAAAAAAACCACAGGTAGTTTTGAATTTAAATGGTGAAGGTTATCAGATAGACCGGCAGGAGGAGATTGACAGTGTAGTTGAACAGGAGGCAGAAACGAACATTGAGAATACAGAGGAATGTTACGATGAGATTTTTGAATCACTGCCATATTTACTTTGTCCTGCACAGATTACAAGGGGTGAATTGTTTCAACTGTCAGATATCATAATAACAGATAAGTGTAATGAAGCACTAGAAGCAGAAAAACTTGGAAAAAATGTACTTTGCATTACAGGCACGAAATTGACAGAGGAGGGAATTGAACAACAGGCGTTTAGAATGATACAAAATCAGTATCCTGCATTTAGGCTGTATGATGAAACTGATCTGGCTAGTGCATTAAATGAAAACCAGACATCTGTACCGAAAGGAATTGCAGATATAGTTTATCCAAATATACAACCTGTCAGAAAGAATATAATAGAACAGTTTGTTGATCCGACACTTGGAAGTACGGATTCTGCACTCAAAGCATATTTAAGAAGTAAACCTGCGCTTTTTTCAAGATTGAAAAAAGTAAATCAGTTTAACTACAGACTGAAAGCAGCGAGAAAAAAATTAATAATAGGTACAAAAGAACTGTTAAAAAATGCAGATTTGAAATTATTGTATGTTTACTACACGTTTACAGGCTATTTCAGAGGCAAAGGGATAAATTTTAGTGCAAATGCCAAAGAATTATATACTTACAAGAATAAGCATCAGGGAGAACGATGCTTTTTGGTAGGAAATGGTCCATCTTTAAATACTCATGATCTCGAATTGATCCAGAATGAAGTGACTTTTGGATGCAACCGTGTGTATAAAATGTTTCCAGATACAACGTGGAGACCAACATATTTTTGTATGATAGATGCACTAATAGCTAAGTATAGTTCAGAAGAATTAGCAGAAAATGTAACATGTCCATTATTTACAAATATCAATACAAGAGATTTGATGAAGGTTTTACCAAAGCACCTAATTTTTGCGCGTAATTTAGGTGAAAAACCTTACAGGGTAAGTGACAATTTTGAAGCATATTATGTGCCATCCGGTGCAACCGTTATGACATTTATGATTGAGCTGGCTATGTATATGGGATTTAAAGAAATATATCTGATAGGTGTAGATTGTACATCAAGTCTTGCAGCAGGTGGACACTGCGCAAAAGGATATGTAAATCCGGAATTGATACAAAAAGATATTGAACGTGTTAGAAAAAGATTAAATGATCCTACTTTAACAGCTGAGCAGGTTGCAGCATATTATTTTGATCAAAGCACGTTTTCATATAAAGTATTACGGGAATATGCAGATAAAAAGGATATTCATATTTATAATGCAACGCGAGGCGGAATGCTTGAAGTTTATGAAAGAAAAAATTTGGATGAGGTAGTTGGTAATAAGAATGTCAGATAAGAGAATAAAGAACATTAAAGTAATAGCTATGGACGTGGACGGTACTTTGACAGACGGAGCTATTTATATAGGCAAAGACGGAGAAATGATGAAAGCATTTGATGTGAAGGATGGCCTTGGAATCAGCCTCTTAAATCGGAGTGGCATCATTACTTCGATTATTACCGGAAGAACATCGCAAATTGTACAAAAGAGAGCTGATGAATTAAAAATAACAAAAGTAATGCAGGGTATTTCTAAAAAAGATGAGGCATTGCAGCATCTTGCAGATGAATGTTGTGTTAAACTTGAGAATATAGCATATATCGGGGATGATTTGAATGATCTTCCTGCATTGCTAAATGCAGGGTTGGCAGTATGCCCGGCAGATTCAGCAGACATGGTAAAAGAGAAGTGTGATGTAGTACTCAGACATTCGGGAGGACATGGGGCAATCAGGGAACTGGCAGAACTTATTTTAAAAGAGCAGGGAAAGTTAGAACAGGTTTTGGAAGATTTATATGGTTTGCATCAGTAGGATGAAAGATGAATGATATAAAGACAGTAGAAAATCGAAGAAAAAACAAACATATAGTATCGAATGGGTGTATTGTTGTTCTGATTTGTATGATCTTAGGCTATATGGTTGGGGCAATGCATAGTAGTGAAAACTGGAATCTTAATAAGTTCTTTGATACAGGAGATGTGTATGAACTGGGACTCAGAAAGAATGAGGCGGCAGGGATTACATATCAGTATAATGATTATTTCCTTAAAATTAATGAAGAATACGCAACTATATCATTTACCAACAGCAATACCTCCATTGAATGGAGGTACTTGTATTTTTATACAGAAAATATACCTGCAGACAAACTGGATGCAGAATTGATGATATATGATGAACAGGAAGCATTGGTATATCATAGTGCTATGAAAATTACAGAAGGGGAAAATGCAGTTGCTGTTTGTGGGGATAAAATAAACAAAATTACATTTGTATTTAAAAACGAAGCCGGAATAGAGTTTAACCTATACAAAATACAATTGCGTGAGAATATAAAATATGTTTCTGGCGGGACTGTATTGAGTGAGTCAGCTGTATTTTTCATTATATTCCTGGCTTTATTTGCAGGGATAGATTTTTACTGCAAATATAAAAAAATACAGCTGAAAAAAATACCGTATATGGAAATGATACAGCAGATATATTTAGAGTTGTTTCAAATGGTCAGGAAAAAAACAGGTAAGATATCAGAAAAAAGTCGGTCGATTTTAAGAAAAATATGTTTGCTTACATTGTTTAGTAATTTATTAATTACAACAAAGTATGGTGATTACCTGCAGAAAGATTATTACAAGTATTATATTACAGTACAGTTACTCCTGTTGATATTATGGTCAATGACAAATGCAAAATGCAGAATGCGTATAATATCGGGTAATAATCGTATGCTCAATGCCTGGGGAATTTTTTGTATATTAATGTGTATATCAGATTTTGTTGTAGAAAAAAAATTTGCTTATACAGGTATGTGGATGTTAGTTATATTTACCCTTGTATTTTTTTCGTGGAATAATATGAAAAATCCAACTCAGGCAATAGAAGAACTATATATTGTGATAAGAATTTTACTGATCGTTTCATGTGTATATTGTCTCTTTTTTGAAAAATATATGGGATTTGGCTATATAGGAATGACAAACAACCCTAATACGTTAGGGGAATTTATGGCAATGATATGCGCCATAGAATATACAGTGTTAGATGAACGGCTATATAATACAGATAAAAGATTTCTTGCCAATATATTGGAATTGATCTTAGCCTTAACATTTATAGAAATGAGTGACTGCCGGGCATCTAAATTAGTATTTGAAATATTGACGATTAGTTTTCTTGTAAAAGCAATAGGAAATTTTAAGGATAAAAGGTACCGGAGAAATGTCCTTACAGCAGTTGTAATCTTTGGAATTGCATATCTGCCAATAAGCACAGTATGTAGTTGGACAGCAGCAAATTTACCCGGACAAAGTATAGAAAAAGATATAGCAGAAGAACAAATGATTGACAGGGGAGAAACGGTATATGCATCCACACTTGAACAAAGAATGTTATATGAAAAGTTAGATGTATATAGTAGTGGACGCATAAGGATATGGCAGAATTATTTGTCTGAACTAAATCTGTGGGGACACTACGGCGATGCAGATATAGATGGGGCTGTTGATAAAAAAATAGGTGCTCACAATATGTTTATTACAATAGCGTATCGATATGGCATATTTAGCGTAGTGCCATATATTTTTTTGATCCTGGGCATTTTGAAGTATGGATTTTGCTATATGATAAAAATGCGCAGGACAAAAGGAAGTTATGCGCTGATGATACTTTTTACAGGTATATCTTATTTTGGGAGTGCTTTTTTAGGTAATATGGAGCAGCCGCTTCGTTATATGCCATGGGTTATTTTCTACATGATGATTGGCTATACCATGATACAGGCAGAGAATATGGATGAGATAGAAGAGGCAGGAGAATGAGAAAAATTTGGAGATTTTTAATTGTTTTCGTGATATCAATTGCTGCGACAATGCTTCATATTGGTGGAACTAATAACTTGTTGGATTTTCTGGAAGCGGGAAGAGTTTATGATTTTCCAAAAGCAGATCTTATTAAACCGTCCTCGACATGGATTTATAATGCAGAATCTAATGATTATGTTATTCTGGAGAATAAGGCACTAAATAAATATTTACTGAATGAGCAGGAAGAAACATGGAATTATTTATATATTAATATAGAAAAATTGAATATAGAACAATTAAGTGGTTATATTTATTATTATAATTCTGATAATCAGAAAGTGTCAGAACAACCGATCGTATTAAACGAAGGTGAAAATATAGTTATGCTGCTTGGAGAATGTCCGATGTACCGGATGGGAATATGCCTGATCGATCGTGCGGGTAGTACCTTTAAAATCTCATCTATGCAACTTCGGACTACGGCACTTGGGTTTTCGGCAAGTCGGTTTGGTAAAATATTTGTCATTTGTTTTATAGTGGGGATTGTATTCCTGGGTATATTCAATTTTTTTGAAAAAAAATATAAAAGAGAAATACATATAGATGATTGCTGTTGTGGCGTGATATATATATTGCAAACATTTTTTAAAGTATTTGGGGATTACGCTGGTTCACGGATGGGAGGCAGACTTCGCAGAGCGCAGGCCAATGATATGCGAATTTTTCTTTTTTGCTGTTTATGGACAATTATGATAGTTGGCAATATGACTGGCTGGTCAACAGAACAAACTGTATATAAGTATTATATATTGTTGTATATACTATTGATATTGTTATTGGCATTCGTATCATGGGAAAGACCGTTAAAAAGGATTACGTGGAACTCATGGCAGGCAAAAACCTGGATTATGATAGGCATGGTTATGATTATTTCTGATTATGTGGTATCGAAAGACATAAAATTTGCCGGTTATATTTTATTTCTATCGATAGGATTTCTTATTTTTGTATGGAACCAGATGAAATATTCAAACCAGATGTTAAGTTGTCTGATACGCAGTCTGCAAATCACATTTTGGATAGGATTGGCATTCTGTATTCTATTTCGTCCTACAGTTAATGGAATCGGATATAATGGTTTGTTTGCAGATTGTGAACAGAACGCAATATATGGCACCATAATGACTATTACATTTCTAGCATCAGTGTATGGAGAAAATAAAAATTATATAAGAAATATCAGCGGAGTTTTTTTGTCAGTCTGTTTAGTATTTCTGTCAAAAGAAGTGTTTTGCCAGATTGTAACAGCAGGCGTGATGGTTTGCTGGTTTTTTATCATAATATATAGAAAAATAAAGCGAAAAGATCTGTACAATTTATTGGAAATGGTTCGGGGAATGGCAATAGCTATGATAGCAGTTTTGATTATGCAAGGGGCATTGCGAACAATTCCTGTTATATTAAATCTTGATGTTGAGTGTGCAAATGAGGTATATGTTACAAATATAGAGGATGAGTATACAGAACCAGTAAAATATCAGTTGCAGGAGATGGGGCGAAAGGGAACAGTTTATAGGGAAAATGAGATACCACGCAAAAATATATGGAGAACCTATATTAGAAGATGGGGAGCATTTGGTAAAAACGGAATCAGAAAAACATCCAGACAAAAAACGCCGGTATACAATGAATATATAGGAATGTCATATAGGTATGGTATATTTATGCTGATACCGTATATCATGTATCAGATTCCAGTTCTTAGAATAGGAATAAAAAAAACGAGAGAAGGGTATTTACCGATGTACGTATTCTTTTTAATATTATGTTATATTTTGTTAAATGGGGTACAGAATATGGGAGCGTTTTATTCTCAACCGGCGATGTTTCTTTTTTTCTTTCTGCCAGGTGTTTGGTTTGTCGAAACAAATGAAGGCTGAATGACGTAAAGACTGTATGTATTGTTTTTTTTGTTCGGTTATTGTATGATAAGAAGAGGTATTAAAAAATAAACTAAGGAACTTACAGAAATGAGAAAAATAATTCGGGATAATCAATTACTGTTAAAAAAGCTGCTATTGGTTATATATGATATAGCCGCAGTCAGTGTTTCGGGCTATCTGGCACTTTTGATGAGATTTGAATTAGAGCCGTCACAGGTGCTGGAACAGTTTTTGAATCCATATCGCAGATACAACTGGATCATGATCATTGTAACAATTTTGGTATTCTACGCATTTCGTCTGTATTCGAGCTTATGGACTTATGCGGGTGCGGTTGAGCTGATGAACATTGTGCTGGCAGGATGTGTTGTCGGTGGATTTCAGATCGCATTTTATGCATTTATTGATGTAAGGATGCCGCGAAGTTACTGGCTGTTATTTATCATGAATCTGATCATATTGATTTTTGCAAGCCGCTATTTTTACCGGGCATTTCGCTGGCTTGTCGGATATATCCGTGGAGAAAATGCTGCAGAGATGCATCGTGTGATGGTTGTCGGAGCAGGCGCGGCGGGAAATGTCCTGATCAAGGAGATTCGTAACAGCCGTCATATCCAGAAAAAAGTCGTATGTGTGATCGATGATGACCGGGATAAGATCGGAAGTTTTATCCATGGTGTGAAGATCATGGGAAACCGCTATGAGATCCCACGCCTTGCAAAGGAACTGGCGGTAGATGAGATCATTATCGCGATGCCGGCAGTTTCACAGAAAGAGATCAAAGGGATTCTTGATATCTGTAAGGAAACCGGCTGTGAAATGAAGCGTCTTCCGGGAATCTATCAGCTTGTCAACGGAGATGTGAGTGTTGCAAAGTTAAAAGATGTAGATGTGAATGACTTACTGGGAAGAGACCCAATCGAAGTGGATCTTGATTCCATTCTTGGCTATGTGGAAAATAAAGTGATCATGGTGACCGGAGGCGGTGGAAGTATCGGAAGTGAGCTTTGCAGACAGATCGCATCCCATCATCCGAAGCAGCTGGTGCTGGTAGATATCTATGAGAATACGACTTACGATATTCAGAATGAGCTGCGCAGAAATTACCCGGAGCTGAACCTGGTTGTTCTGATCGCCTCTGTACGAAATACAAAACGTATGGATATGATTTTTGAAAAATACCGTCCGGACATTGTATATCACGCAGCAGCACATAAGCATGTACCGCTGATGGAAGACAGTCCGAATGAGGCGGTCAAGAATAATGTGCTTGGTACCTGGAAAGTCGTTCAGGCAGCTGATAAATGGAAAGTAAAACGTTTTGTCATGATCTCCACGGATAAGGCAGTTAACCCTACAAATATTATGGGGGCAACCAAACGTATCTGTGAGATGATCATTCAGACTTATAACAGACATTCTGACACAGAATTTGTGGCAGTCCGTTTTGGTAATGTATTAGGCAGTAACGGCAGTGTCATCCCGTTATTCAAGAAACAGATCGAGGCAGGCGGACCGGTAACGGTAACGCACCCTGATATTATCCGTTATTTTATGACGATTCCGGAGGCAGTATCCTTAGTACTTCAGGCAGGCGCGTATGCGAAAGGCGGAGAGATCTTTATTCTGGATATGGGTGAACCGGTCAAGATCGTAGATCTGGCAAGGAACCTGATCCTGTTGTCCGGGCACAAACCGGATGATGACATCAAGATCGAATTTACAGGCTTAAGACCGGGGGAAAAGCTGTATGAAGAGATGCTGATGGCAGAAGAAGGAATGCAGGATACGGATAACAAACTGATCCACATCGGAAAGCCGATCCAGATGGATGAAGAAAAATTCATGCAGCAGCTGAATGATTTAAGAGATTATGTGGTGCAGGAGCCAGATGATATCCGCAGAGTTGTACAGGAGATCGTTCCGACTTATACACCAATGCAGCAGAAATAATGAGATGTAGAAAAAGAGGGCATGTATCATGTTAGGAAATGAAGCAAAAACAATCACACCGTTTGAAGAAAAGGTCTGGCTGTCGTCACCGACAATGCACGGGGATGAACTGAAATATGTGACAGAAGCATATGAGACGAACTGGATGTCTACAGTCGGAAAAAATATCAATGAAGTTGAGAGCCTTGCCGTTAAGAAAGTTGGCTGTAAATATGCGGTGGCATTATCAGCAGGGACCGCAGCACTTCATATGGCTGTAAAACTCGCAGGGGTAAAACCGGGGGATAAAGTTTTTTGCTCCGATATGACATTTGCTGCTACGGTAAACCCAATCACATACGAAGGCGGCGTACCGGTATTTATTGATACGGAGTATGATACCTGGAACATGGATCCGAAGGCATTAGAGAAAGCATTTGAACTATATCCGGATGTCAAACTGGTCGTGGCTGCGCATTTATATGGTACACCTGGAAAGATCGATGAACTGAAAGCAGTTGCAGATAAACATGGTGCAAAAATCATTGAGGATGCGGCAGAATCACTGGGTGCATCTTATAAGGGAAAACAGACGGGAACATTTGGAGATTTCAATGCGATCTCTTTTAATGGAAACAAGATCATAACAGGTTCCTCCGGTGGAATGTTCCTTACCGATTCTGAGGAAGATGCAAACAAGGTCAGAAAATGGTCTACGCAGGCGAGAGAAAACGCACCGTGGTATCAGCACGAAGAAGTGGGATATAATTACAGAATGAGCAACGTAATCGCGGGTGTTGTAAGAGGACAGTTCCCTTATTTGGAAGAGCACATTGCACAGAAGAAAGCGATCTATGAAAGATACAGGGAAGGACTGAAAGGTCTGCCGGTATCCATGAATCCGTTTGATGCTGCAAACAGTGTGCCAAACTTCTGGCTGAGCTGCATGATTATTGAACCGGATGCAATGTGCAGGCAGGTGAGAGGAGAGCAGGAAGTGCTTTTCATTCCAGAGCATGGAAAAAGCTGTCCGACAGAGATCCTTGACACAATCGCTTCGATCAACGCAGAGGGAAGACCGATCTGGAAACCAATGCATATGCAGCCGATCTACCGCATGAATGGTTTTGTGACCAGAGAGGGAGACGGCAGGGCAAAGACAAACGCATATATCAGCGGCGGCGCTGTTGGAAAAGATGGAAGACCGCTTGATGTCGGAATGGATATATTCCACAGGGGACTGTGCCTGCCGAGCGATAATAAGATGACAGCGGAGCAGCAGGATGCGATTATCCGTGTGATCAGGGGATGTTTTGAGTAGTTGAAGAAAATATAGGAGACGGGTTTGGGAAGATTAAAAATTGACAAACTGGGAGCAGTTGAAAAATTTGAATTGGATATTAAGCATGTAAATGTGCTGATCGGTGAACAGGCAACGGGAAAAAGCACCATATGCAAGGCAATTTATTTTTTCAGATTAGTTAAAAACGAGATTATAAAGTATTTATTTCGCATCTCGACTGCAGGATATGCGTTAGAGCAGGAGCATTTTCCAAAAGCACTCAATGCCACTGTAAAAGATATTTTTGTTCAGTTGTTTGGATATAGCTGGAATTTACCGAATGATTTGCATGCAGAATATTTTTTTACAGATGAGATTTCAATATCAGTAGGTATTGGTGCAGTAAAGGGCAAAAAATATTTACAGGTAATGTATAGTGATGCATTGAGGAAAAAAGTAAAAAAACTGGAAGAACAGTCGTTTGACTTTTATAAAAGACAGTCGGAAAGTTTAACATTTTCCTATATTACCTCTGAGAGGATACAGCTTCATAATGATATTCAGAGGCAGATGAACCATATTTTTGAAGATGATATGGAAACATATTATATTCCGGCGGGGAGAAGTATGCTGACATTGATGTCCCGCCAGAAGACAAAATTGGATTATACAGCGCTTGATCTGGTGAATCGTAATTTTATGCAGTTTATCGAGAATATACAGCCTAGATTTGACGGTGGAATTGCACAGGCACATAAATACTATGCAAGACAGGAACGAAAGTTCTCGATTGATACAATGGTAAAAGAATTACAGCAGGATCTTAAAGGAGATTACTATTACAATGACGGACAGGAATATCTTGTATTAGACGATTCCTACCGTATTCCTATAAACTTTATCTCGTCTGGGCAGCAGGAAGTGTTATGGCTGCTGAATCAGATCTATATACTGTTGCTGCGAGAGGAAAAATCGTTTGTGATCATTGAGGAGCCAGAGGCACATTTGTATCCCAAACTACAGAGAAAGGTCGTTGATTTTATCATACGGTTTGCAAATCTTACGGGAAGCACAGTTGTGATAACTACGCATAGTCCATATGTGCTGACATGTATGAACACTTTGTGTTATGCTGGAAAAATTGCAGAGAATGAAAATAAGAAAGAGAAAGTAGACAGGATTGTTGGAAAACATACATCTGTGAAACCCGGAGAAATATATGCAGGAAAGCTTATCTGTGAGCAAGGGCATACAAAGGTTGAAAATCTGATTATGGAAACGGAACAGGAATTGTATACAGAATTGATAGATGAGGTTTCAGATATCAATAATGAATTATATACAAGGTTATACGAGGTGGAGGAACAGGATTGAATGTACCAGATAAGTACAAGGGTTGTTTTTCATATATTGAAGCCGGAGATAATATTGAATTGCAGGATGATCAGACCAAAATAATTGTCAGGGACAGACAGGACTGTTATAGGATTATTGTGGATAAAGGCATTATAAATGATGTAAGTCATGGTATCAAAAAAGCAGATTTTGCTGTATCAGAGAGCCCGGATGGCAGTTTTTATCTGATAGAGTTGAAAGGGGCTGTGATTAATGCGGCGTTAGAGCAAGTATTGAAAACGGTTGAAAATGTTGAAAGCTCAGATGAGTTTAAATCATTATTAAAGGGGCGGAATAAAGTTATGGCCTGCATTGTGAGTCCGAACAGGCAGCAGATACCAAAAGGTGGAAACAGTCACGAAAGAGATTTGGCGAAAAAATTATATGCGAAAAGCAAGAAAAAACCACAGGATATGTACGATTTAATTTATTATGTCAAGGTAGTTCAAAAACAGGAACGACCTGTCATAAACAGAAAAACGAGACAGGTGGTGTGCTCGAATAGAAATCCACTGGTATTAAATGAGTTAGGGTAGAAATGGAGTTATTTTATCAATGAAAAATATTGTGATTATTGGTGCCGGCGGTTTTGGACGTGAAGTGCAGTGGCTGTTAGAACGTATGAACGAAAAAGAAGAACAATGGAATTTACTTGGATATAGTGATGATGGAGTTGCTGTTGGAACGATCGTTGATGGTCTGCCAGTACTGGGAAATATTACATATTTAATCGAGACAAAAGAACCGTTAGCTGTTGTGTGTGCAGTGGGTTCGTCGAAAACCAGAAAAAAGATAATTGATAAAATTATTGATAATGAAAACCTGGAGTTCCCAAATGTGATTGACCCGTCCGTTCAGATGTCAGAACGTATTTGCATGGGAAAAGGTAATATTATCTGTGCAGGTAATATAATGACAGTTGATATTGAGATAGGAGACTTTAATATTATTAATCTTGATTGTACTGTGGGGCATGATGCTGTGTTGCATTCTTATGTTACCGTATATCCCAGCGTGAATATTTCAGGATGTGTAGAGGCTGGTGACGAAACAGAATTAGGAACAGGCAGTCATATCATTCAGGGAATACATATTGGGGAAAAGACAATTATTGGAGCTGGTTCGGTTGTAATCAGAGATATGCCATCTGACTGTACGGCAGTAGGAAATCCTGCAAAACCAATTAAGTTTCATGATGCAAAATAGCAGAAATTGGAGTGTCGCAGAAGAGGTAAAATATGTATCAAAAATATATAAAGCGTGGACTGGATTTTATATTGTCACTGATTGCAAGTATTATCTTAAGTCCGGTGATGTTAATTGTAGCTGTTTTAGTCAGAGTGAAACTTGGAAGTCCGGTATTGTTTAAACAGCAGCGTCCGGGAAAAAATGAAAAGATATTTAATATGTATAAGTTTCGCACCATGACAGATGAGAGAGATGAGAACGGGGAACTTTTGCCGGATGAAGTGCGTCTGACAAAATTTGGAAAGACACTTCGAAGCACAAGTCTGGATGAACTGCCGGAACTTTTTAATATTGTTAAGGGTGATATGAGTATTGTTGGACCAAGACCGCTGTTAGTCCGTTATCTTCCGCTGTATAATGAGAGACAAAAACATCGTCATGATGTCAGACCTGGATTTACAGGACTTGCACAGGTAAACGGACGAAACAGCATCAGCTGGGAAGAAAAGTTTGAGTGGGATGTAAAATATGTGGAACATGTCACATTTTTGGAGGATTGCAGGATCATATTAAAGACAGTAGGAGTTGTACTGAAACGTGATGGTATAAACAGTGCATCGGCAGCGACGATGGAAGAATTTAAAGGGAGCAAAGGAATTACAAGGTAAAAGAACATGAAACATGTATTGATTGTAGCACAGGCAATTCCACAATGGTATGTAGATACATTGACAGAGGCACTTGGAGAAAATACTGAGATTGAGATTATTACCGGAAGTAAGATCAGAGGAAATGTCATAGCTTCGCCGCCACATAATCCGGCAAGTTTAAAATCAAGGCTGATATGCTGGTGGCAGCATTTTTATTTTATGAAAAAATGGATGAGGGAAAATACGGATAAACATTTTGATGCGATTTTTGCCGTTTCTAACCCGCCTGTCAATTCTTACATTGGAATTAAACTGAAAAAGATGTTTCACGCCCCGTTTTTTTATATGAACTGGGATTTATATCCACAGTGTATTGAATATATGATCCATAATCCCATTACAAACCTGGTGTGCAAGGCGTGGCATCATTGGAATAGTAAAAATTATACAAACATTGACTGTATGATTACAATAGGGGATATTGTGGCTGAAAGTATCAATGACAAGTTAAAAAACAAAATCCCGGTTCATGTAATTCCTATTGCCACGGATACAGATAGATTGAAACCTGTCGTAAAAAAAGAAAATCCATTTTGTAAACAATACGATTTAACAGATAAGTTTGTAGTGTTATATTCGGGAAAAATGGGATATGGACATAATATAGAAATCATTTTGAAAGTTGCGGAAATACTACGGTCACAGAAACAGATACAGTTTGTATTTATTGGAGATGGACCAAAGTATAAAACAGTGGAAGATTTTATCAGAGAACATAATACCTCAAATATATTATTGTTACCTTTACAGCCGGAAGAAGTATTTCCACAGTCAATGGCCTGTGGAGATGTTGGGATTGTTTCACAGGAAACGTCAATGGCACATTTATTTATGCCAAGTAAGACATATAGTATGATGGCATGTGGAATGGCGATTGTTGGAATTTGCAGTGAGCATGATGATTTACAGAAGCTGATTTTGAGAGGTAATTGTGGTGAAGCATTAAGCATTCCAGATGAAAATAAGCTTGCAGAAACTTTGTTGCGTCTCTATAAGGATGAAGGATTATTGGAAAAATACAAAAGTAATGCAAGACGAGAGGTGGAAATTCGGTACTCAAAGGCGGTTATTGTGGAAAAGTACCGGGAGTTGTTTCGAAAGTACTAAGTATAAAGAGGTAAAAAGAATGTTGATCATTACAAATAGGGATGGAAAGATTCTTGAAAATAAAAGTTTCAAAGAAAGCGAACTTGTTGAATATATAGAAGAATATAGCGTTGATGATATTGATAATTATTTAAAAGGAAATATGATATGGGATAAACCGGTATTTTGTGTTGAACAGAAACAGATAAAATATATAGCGTTGCCTGCTTGTTTTACAGGGGATATTTATTATTGTATAGATGATGAGAAGATAGCGTTTAGCACAGATTTTTTTGAAATTTGTAAATATTTGGGAAAAATTACATTTGATAAAACGTTGTTGAGGGAGTTCTTGACAAACTCTTATTTACATGGAAATAAGACATGGGTAAATGAAATTAAACGATTGGGAAACCATTGCGTATATTGCTTTGAAGAATCGCAGTTGATAAAAAAGAAAATTCAATATGTGGATAAGAAGATTACTTATGAAACATTTAAACAGGAAATGCATAAATGTATAAGGCGAAACGCAAAAGGAAACAGAAATGGCCTATTGCTAAGTGGTGGGGCAGATTCTCGCTTTCTAGCTATAATGTTAAAAAATAATAAGATACCATTTAAAGCATATGTAGGAAGAATTTTGCCGTATTGTGCGTCAAATTTAGATGATGTGGAAAATGCGGTATGTGTATGCAAGGATTTGGGTGTTGAGTGTGAAGTGGTTGATATTGATTATAGAAAAATAAAAGTGGATGCAACTTATCATAAGTTAATAGAAATACTTCCAAATACAAAGCACTTTTCCGTAATGCATATGTTCATCATTCAAAAAATGAAAGAAGATGGAATTGATACAATATGGTGTGGGCAGAATGCAGATAATCTTTATAATTTAGGACCGACAGGAAGGGTAGAGTTATCTTTTAATGGATTGATGAATTTATATAAAAGATTTTGTATTTCAGAGAATTTTTATCGGGCGTATAAAGAGGTTGAAGGATATCGGCCATTAGCAAGTCAAGTGAAGTTTTTGATTGCTAAGACTGGATTGTCAATTTACAAACGGATGAAGCATGAGTTCGAATTAAGTATACCAGATGATATTTATCAATTGATATGTAATTATATACACAGCTATGATTATACAATTTTTGGAAAAACAGGTGAAGATGAGGCAGAAAGCAGTGCAATCAAAGAGAGTTTAGGTGATAAAAAGGTTAAGCCGGAGAATATAAAAAAATACTTGTATAAGAAAAAAGTGGAAAATTACTTAAAAGGTGGAGAGTCAGAAATAATTGGAGCTGTAGCACGAGTATATGGGATAGAGTGCGTGATTTTACCGTTTTCGGCAGAAGAGATGATAAATGTATTTTATAATATACCTTTAAATGGAAAAAGCGTATTTCAACCTAAAGAATATATATATCAATATATTAGAGAAAATCGAAAATATGGTAAAAATATCACACATTTTGGTTTGAATACAAAAGAATTAGAGAAGTATGGAAATGTGATGGGAGTCCATGATATTTATCTATTAGCATTGAATAAATCAGAGTGGGGAGAAGTGGTTTCAGAAAAGAAGAGTTTACAATTACCAACAGGATATACGGGGATTCAATATACACAAGAATTATTGGGAAATTATTGGATGCATCATTTGCTTGAAAAGTTAAAAAAAATGGATTTGCAGATTACAATTAAAGAATATTAAATAATTTGATGGGTAATAGGATATTATGAATAAATTAGCAAAATCTACGATTTTTTTAGTAGTGGTTATGTTTCTGGCAAAAATTATAAGTTTTGGAAAAGACCTGTGTTTGTCATATCAATATGGAGCATCTAATATAAGTGATGCTTATTTGGTAGCAGTAAATATTCCAACGGTGTTGTTTAGCGGAATAGTCACAGCTGTTTTCACATGTTATATTCCTGTATATAATGAGATTAAAGGGAAGAAACCAGAATATGTAAATAAATTTAATAGTAATATTGTGAATGTCATTGCAGTCTTATCAGTATTTTTAGTGATATTGTATTGGATTTTTCCAGAACAGATTATAAATTTATTTGTTTCTGGTTTCAATGAAGAAAATTTTCAATTGACGGTGAGCATGTCAAAGATAATGGTACTTGCAATGATCTTTATGGCTGTATCCTGTGTTCTACAGGGGTATCTGCAGGCAAACGGATGTTTTTATTTGGTAGGCATGATGACAATACCTACAAATTTGATTATGGCATTTACAATTATGCTTAGCGATGCAGAACATCTTGAGATAATGATTTGGGGAACTGTATTGGCATATGCGATATATTTACCATACTTTTTTATTCCTGCTTATAAAAAGGGGTTCAGATATGTGCCTTACATAAAGTTGAAGGATGAATATTTAAAAAAACTATTAACAATGATAATTCCCATATTTATAGGTCAAATGATATTAGAGATAAATGTTATTGTTGATAAAAATTTTGCATCAGGGTTAGAGGCAGGAAGTATTACAGGATTGGATTATGCATATAAAGTAGCAATGTTAATACAAGCAACAGCAGCGGCCTCGATTTCTACAGTTATTTATCCTAAATTTTCAGAGCAGGTGGTAAGTCAGAAAATTACTGAATTAAAGAAAACATTGTCAGTATCATTAAATATTGTCATTATTTGTGTAATTCCTCTGGTAATTGGAATGTGTGTATTGGCATATCCAATTATACAGTTACTATTTTTTAGAGGAGCATTTTCTGAAAGGGCCTTACAGATTACTGCGGAAAGCTTGATATGTTATAGTATAGGTATGTTGCCGATAGCACTTCGAACAATTATGGAGAAAGTTTTTTATGCGTATCAAGAAACAAAAATACCGATGCTGAATTCGGCAATAGGAATTTTAAGTAATATTATTTTGGATATTTTACTGGTGCCAAATATCAAACACTGTGGTCTTGCGTTGGCAACTTCCATATCCTCATTTATAACTTACATAATTTTCTATATTAAGTTAAGAAAGAAAATTGGAGGATTTGGAGCGAAAAGAATGTTTGTAACGGTTGGTAAAGTAGGAATAGCAGGCGGAATAATGGGAATCATTGTCTGGATGATGAAAGAAGCACTTTTTGTAGTAATGGGGAATGGTACATTACAGTTAATGGGGAGTATAATAAGTTTGACACTTGTTGGAATGGTCATATATATTGTACTGTTATTTATTTTCAGACAACAGGAAGCATTAATTCTAAAAAATTATATTATCAAAAGAATGAAAAAAAAGCATTAAGATAGGGTGAAGTATGAAAATTTCAGACTTTATAATTGATGAAAATATGACTGTACTGGATGCAGTTAAGGCGATAGATTTAAATGGAAGGGGAATTGCATTTATTTGCCGGGAAAACAAATTTGTTGCGGTTTTGAGTGATGGTGATATAAGACGCCATATTTTAAACCAGGGGAATATGGAACTTCAGGTCAGGGATATTGCAAACTATGCTCCGAGATATATGAAGGCAGGAGATACTTGTGAAATTAAATCATATATGAAGGAGAATAAAATTACAGCAATTCCTGTCATTAATGAGCAGGGAGAAATCGTTCGGATATATTTTAAAAGTGGTGAAGAAATATATAACACAGAACAGGTTTGTGTACCGGTAGTTATTATGGCAGGCGGAAAAGGGACGAGACTCTATCCGTATACACAGATTCTGCCCAAACCACTGATCCCGATCGGAAATAAAACAATCACGGAACATATTATGGATCGTTTTATTGAAGCAGGATGCACAGATGTTACAATGATCGTGAATTACAAAAAAAGGTTTATTGAGACATATTTTGCAGAGGACAGCGTCTACAAAGTAAAGTTTGTAGAGGAAAATGAATTTTATGGAACCGGCGGTGGGTTAAAGCTTCTCACAGGTATCGATAAGACATTTTTTATGACAAACTGTGATATTTTACTGGAAGCAGATTATGCAGATATATATAGAATGCATAAAAGCCAGAATAATCTTATAACAATGGTCTGTGCTAAGAAGAAGATAGAAATTCCATATGGTACGGTAGAAAAAGATACAGAAGGAAGGTATCTCGGATTGACTGAAAAACCTACTTATACATTTCTTATTAATACGGGATTTTATGTAATAGAGCCGGAGTTTTTAGATTTAATACCGGAAAATACATTTATACATATTACGGATATGATCGAAAAATGCTCCAGAATGGGACATCAAATTGGTGTTTATGAAGTAGAGGAAGATGCATGGATGGATATGGGACAGCTTAATGAACTGGAGAATATGCGTAAGCAGTTGGAGAAAAATTAGACGGTATGTTGGAGAAAAATTATAGTATAAGTTTTGTACGTTTAATAGCAATGTTTATGGTTATTGTGGGGCATATACTTCCTCAATGGGACGGTATGTCAAATAATATATTTGTGATCGTTTTACAGAGCTGCACTGTGCTTTATGCAATCATCAGTGCTATATTAATGGCAGATGCAAAGTATAAGGATCCTTTGGTAACAATAAAGCATAAAGCATGCAGAATCTTAAAGCCATATTATATATGGGTTTTAGCAGTATTTGTTATATATTATTTAACCGGATCAGATATCAGTATATGGAATATTAGAACAATGTTATTTTTGGGACAGAACAATAGTGTTTATAATCAGTTTGTACTACCCGGATTGGGGCATTTGTGGTATATTCCATTTATATTGGGGTGTTATCTGCTTACACCAATTTTTGACTGGCTGTGGAAGAGCGTCAGCACTTTGACAGTCAGAAAGCTGTTTCTCTTTTTAATAGGATTTTGCCTTGTATTCTATTGGATCGGATATAATTGGAATTTTTTGGGACCGGCATCTTGGATACCATATTATATGGTATACGGCGGGGTTTTTCTTTTATGGAAATATTATAAAACAAACATCAGTAATTTTGAGGATGGAAAAAGATATATTACAAAAGTAATATCGGGGGGGGTGATTTTTTCTTCAGCAATATATATTTATATCGTATGGTTTAAATCACAGAATTTAACAGGAACACGTTTTGTATGGTTCTATAAAGCTTTTTGGGGAATGTTTTTGTTTGATATCTTATATCGGACAGGAGAATATATAAAAAAGTGGGATGTTATAAGAAAAATATTGAATATCTCAGATGCTTATAATTATGATGTTTATTTAGTTCATAAAACATGGTTAGCAGGTGGACTGGCAGTAGGATCATTGAAGATGGCATGGCCTGTTAAAATGATCGTTTTTGTTTTGGAAGTATGTGTAAGTACAGTAATTTTACACAAGTTGACAGGAATCACCATATGCAAAAGAAGGGATAGAAAATAAATATGAAGATACTGATACATGTGAGAGCATGGAACAAAGAGTTTTATTGCCGGCTGGCGAATATAGCATTTGAAAATCCGGATATTACAACAATAGCTGATTTTCGTGGCCTGGCAGATGTGTGGAGCGGAGATTATTTATATGACAGCTGTTATGATGTGCCCAATGAAGAGTTTGAAAAGGAAAAGGATGATATCATAACAAGGTGCAGATTTTTGAGAAGTATATCCAGACAAAAAGCAGAGGAACTGGCAAGACGTTTCTGGAATGGAACAGAAAAATTGTTTCAGGAAGGGAAGTATGATCTGGTTCTGTCCCCCATCGCTGATTGTTACACGATGGATATTATTGAACGGATAGCAGAGAAGTATCATGTAGAATATTTTGCGTTGGTGACAAGTTTTGTGCGTGGTTATAGCCGTTTTACAAAACAGGGAGAGTTATTTGATGCAAAGCGTCAGGTAACAGATGAGGAAATCGATCATGTAATTGGTATGTTAGTGAATGATGACTATAAAGTTACATTCAGCCTGAATAAAGAAAAAAAGCAGTTTGACACAGCAAAATTTTATTTGCGTAGAAGAATGGTGGACAAACTGTATTTTCCTTATAAAAAGCATAAAGAGAAGGACCCGTGGAATTATCATTATAATACACTGTCCTTTCAAGGTGGAAACTATGCGGATTACTCGGTAAAAAATGCCGAAAGATATTACAAAAAAATATCAGAAGCGGATATTCAGAAGAAGAGTGTTTATGTGCCGTTACATTATTCACCGGAAGCAACTGTCGACTATTGGTGTGATAATAAAAAGTGGGCATATTACGAGCAGTCCGTGATTGATTTTATCAAGGCGTCTGATCCGGGAGTGTCATTTGTTGTAAAAGAACATCCAGCTATGTATGGCAAGAGAAATATCAATTTTTACAAAGAACTTACTTCCATGGAGAATGTTCAGCTGATACATCCGTATGAAAACAGTAATCAGTTACTGCGGGAGTTGTGGAATGTCATGGTATATACGGGTTCAGTAGGTGTGGAAGCGTTACTGCGTGGGAAAAAAGTATTTACTGTTACAGATAATTATTATTCCGGGTGCAGCAGTAACATTGTAAAGACGGAGCGGATAAAGGCAGGTGATCTGATAGAAGAAAAGCTGGAACATGATAATCAGAAGTTTATGAGACAGCTTCTGTCAGGAATGTTTCCAGGAAGTTCAACTGCCGGAAAAGATATTGGGAACAGTGAGATAGATAAGATTGCGGCAGAAATGCACAGGATTTATGTAAATCATGTAACTGAGAAAAACAATAGATAAATTAATAAAATGGAGGGATAGAAATGTTTGATTATAACAAAATTCATGAATTTGAAAAGCCTTATATTATTGCTGAAATAGGTTCAAATCATAATGGAGATATGGATCTGGCAAAAAAAATGATAGATGAGGCAAAAAGATGTGGGGCTGATTGTGTGAAATTTCAGTCATGGTCTAAAGATACGATCTTTTCAGAAAAAGTATATAAGGATAATTATTTTCTGAGGGACGATTATCGGAATCGTACGGATTATACATTAAAAGAGATTGTAGACGAATACAGCATCGACAGAAATGATCATTATTTGTTGAAAGAATATTGTGATAAAGTCGGGATTGAATTTAATTCAACACCATTTTCTAAGGCTGAAGTAGACTTACTTGTAGATGAATTAAATGTGCCATTTATTAAGATCGCATCGATGGATCTGAATAATATACCTTTTCTCACATATGTGGCAGGAAAAGGAAAACCGGTTGTAATCAGTACGGGATTGTGCGGACTGGCAGATGTTAGTGATGCTGTTGATTGTCTCAGAAAAAATGGCTGTGAAGAAATTATTCTGCTTCATTGTGTATCTATTTATCCGCCGGCAGATGATATGGTAAATCTTAATAATATAGATATGCTTCGCAATACTTTTGGATGCAAGGTGGGCTATTCCGACCATACAATAGGAACAGTGGCACCGTTACTGTCTATGGCAAAAGGAGTATGTATTATCGAGAAGCATTTTACACTGGATAAGAATATGGTTGGATGGGATCATAAAGTTTCTGCAAATCCGGAAGAATTAGAGATTATCTGTAATGCTGCAAAAGTGGGATACAAGATGCTTGGAAGCTATCAAAAAGTTGTAAATGAAGATGAAGAGAGACGCAATGCATTTAAGAGAAGCATCGTAGCTGCACGGGCAATTAAATGTGGAGAAATTATAACGGAGGATGATATTGACTTTAAACGTCCGGGAACAGGAATAGAGCCGAAGTATTATTCATTTATTGTAGGCAGAAAAGCCACAAGAGATATTCAAAAAGATTGTATTTTGAGCAGGGAAGACTTTTAAGCAGACTGGAGAAGAAAATGAAGACAGCAGTAGGAAGTGTTATCTTTGAAGAAGCATCTAAATATTTGGGAGATTTTTTTGAGTCATTGGAGACGCAGACAGATCAGGATTTTTCTGTTATCCTGATAAATGATAATATTTCTTCTGAACATTTGGAAAACATTATTGCAGGTGTTTCACCCGGGCTTAAGGACAGGCTGTATATTGGGAACAGAAATGGAAAAAAACTTTCTCCGGGAATGCTTAGAGTGGAATTACTTCAGGAGGCATTTTCATTGAAAACAGATTTGCTGATCATGATGGACTGTGATGACAAGGCATCTGAAAACAGAGTTTCCTGTATAAAAGAGCAGTTTGACCCGGTGTATACTTTTTTCTATAACGAATTATTGGATTTTGACGGTAAGTCCGTAATGAAACAGCTTCCGGCCTATACGTTGGATTATAGAGATATAGGACAAAGTAATTATCTTGGAATGTCTAATGGAGCAATTTATCTGAAAGGCATATCTCAGGAATTTATAGAGTCGTTGAGAGAAGGAGAAACCAGAATTTTTGACTGGTATTTGTATTCAAGGTTATTATTAGCTGAAAAAAAAGGAAAAAAAATTGCCGGATGTTGTACTTATTACAGAATCTATGAAGCTAATTTAGCGGGAAAATGTGAATATAGTAAACAGGCGATTGAGAAAGAAATTGCAATAAAAAGGGAACACTACAGACTGCTGGCTCCGTATGCAACATATTACAAAAATATGCTGGAAATTTATAGCAGTGCGTGCGCAGAGGATTTTAAAGGAAAAGAGACGACGGGATATTGGTGGAGTCTGACAGATATCCAATCAGATGAGGAGTGAGAATGATATGATAGCATTGATACCTGCCCGGGGTGGATCAAAGGGACTGCCGGGGAAAAATATCAAAAATTTATGTGGAAAACCATTAATTGCACACACGATCGGGGCTGCCCTGAATGCAAGTGGAATTGACCGTGTAGTTGTGACGACAGACAGTGAGAAGATTGCAGAAATTGCAAAACAATATGGTGCAGAGGTACCGTTTTTACGACCAGAGGAGCTTGCGGGAGATACATCAAGTGCAGTAGATGTATATTTGCACGCAGTCGATTTTTTACAGAAAGAAAGCGGTCAGGAAATACAAAAGTTTATGGTCCTTCTTCCGACAGCACCGTTGCGTGGGTCAGAAAATATCGAACAGGCATTGAAAGAATTTTATGAAAAGAAAGCAGAAACATTGATTTCAATGAAAGAAGCAGAAACGCCTATTAGCTGGTATTATGGGGTGAATGAAGAGGGACGTGTTAAGAATCTGGGATTTGATGGACAAAATGCGGTTAAAAATCGTCAGGTAAATAATGTATATTATATTCCCAATGGTGCGATATACATCTTAGACACCAGGTTACTAAGAGAAAAACGTACATATTATTCGGATAATACGGTGGCATATCTGATGTCACAGGAAGAATCTGTAGACATTGATTGTGCATTGGATTTTAAGATAGCAGAGTTATTACTTTCGCAGAAGGAAAAACTTTAACATGTGGAAGAAAGATGAAATTCAACTGATAAAATTTACCCCACAACATTTTTTGACATATGGGATTCTGATTTATCTGTTTTTGTATATTATAGGTCCGTATTCATTTGAAATACGTAATTGGACAGCAATTGTGTATCTTGTTATTGCGTATGTTATGTGGTACTTGGGGATTAAGTGTGCATGTGTGACAGGCAGACAGGTACATATAGATACAGAAAAGGATCAGGAATGGAAAATATCTGATTTTAGTGAGTACATACTTGTTATTATTGAAGGGTTAAATTTTGCTGCTGCAGTAGTATATGGAATGTATTTTCTTATTCATATTATAGCAGGGCAGTCCATGGGAGATTTTCGTAATCTGGCAAGTGGAATGCCATTTATTTTTAAATTGATTCAGGCAGAGTCCTGTATAACAATTGCAGTTTACATTATTGCGTCTTATGGTCAGGTGCATTGTAAATTGTTAAAGTTGATGAGTAAAGCAGGTCTTTTTATTCCGGTGATGATTACTATGCTGAGTGGCGCGAGATGGACATTGTTTGTGGTATTAATTATTTTTGGAATCGTAGAAAAGACATGCGTAAAAGATAGGAAAACATCAAAATTTATAAAATTTTTGTTGTGTATAGCCATAGGTATACTTCTTGGAATCTGCTTTTTATTGTTTATGGTAAGAGGTGTCTCATCCACATATACGACCATAATGCCATATTATGGGGAAATAGAGGTAAAAGCTATATGGCAGATTATTGGTAATTCTCCTTTGGGAAAACCAATATATAACATTTTTTATTATTTTACACATAGTGTTCCTTATTATGCACAGATTTTTGAGCAAATAGATATGTCAGAGCCGCATTTTGGGGCATATATGTTTCGAGTAATTGGTTTTTTTTTCAGTGGTTTTCCTGCGTATAACACGATTGTGAAAGAGATCCCATGTCTCGTTGGTTCCTACACCCCGTTTGTGACGGGTTATATGCGTGATTTTGGCTTATTTGGAACGCTGATCGTTACCTTTTTTATGGGACTTGTAATGGGAAAACTATATAAATATAAGAGAAGAAGCAGAGTTGCCCTTGTATTACAGCCTTATATGCTTACAATGTGTGTGCTTTCACCGTTATATTATATATGGCATGTTGGAAGTATTGATTTTATGATAGTAACTGCGATTGCATTGTGTGCAATATTACAGATTACAAATAAAATATATATCAGAAAATAAAAATGGAGGAATAACAATGAAAAAAGTATTAGTAACAGGTGCGGATGGATTTATTGGAAGCCATCTGACGGAGAGTTTATTGGAAAAAGGATATGAAGTAAAAGCATTTGCTTATTATAATTCTTTCAATACATGGGGCTGGTTAGATTCACTTCCAAAAGAGAAACTGGATCAGATTGAGGTGTTTACAGGAGATATCAGAGATCCAAACGGTGTGCGCGAAGCAATGAAAGGTGTGGATGGCGTATTTCATCTGGCTGCACTGATCGCAATCCCGTTTAGCTATCATTCACCGGACTCCTATGTGGATACCAATATTAAAGGTACTTTAAATGTTTTACAGGCTGCAAGGGATCTTGGAACAGAAAGGGTTCTTGTGACGTCAACCTCAGAGGTATATGGTACAGCACAATATGTTCCGATTGACGAGAAACATCCATATCAGGGACAGTCACCTTACTCTGCAACCAAAATAGGTGCAGACAGACTGGCAGAAAGTTTTTACAGAAGTTTTAATCTTCCGGTTTCTATTGTACGTCCATTTAATACGTTTGGTCCAAGACAGTCAGCGAGAGCTGTTATTCCGACTATTATCAGCCAGCTGCTTGCTGGAAAAGAAGAGATAAAACTGGGTTCTTTGACTCCGACCAGAGATTTTAATTATGTAAAGGATACAGCTGCAGGATTTATTGCAATTGCAGAATCGGATAGAACGATTGGACAGGAAATCAACATTGCAACGCAGCAGGAAATTTCAATTGGAGAGCTGGCAGAGGAAATTATATCCCAGATTAATCCAAAGGCACATATCGTATGTGATGAGCAGAGATTACGTCCTGAAAAAAGTGAGGTAAATCGTCTGCTTGGTGCAAATGCAAAAATAAAAGAACTCACAGACTGGAAGCAGCAGTACACATTTGCACAGGGAATTGCTGAGACGATAGCATGGATGCGTGAACATATGAATGCATATAAAGCCGATATTTATAATATTTAAAGTGAAAAAGTACAGATATAAAGCAGGAGGGTAACATGGGCAAGTTTATTCCATTATCAATCCCTAATTTTGAGGGAAATGAACAAAAATATGTAAATGATGCAGTAGCACAGGGCTGGGTATCAACCGGTGGCGCATATATTACGAAACTGGAAGAAAGTTTAGAGCAGTATCTTGGGGTGCCTCAGGTAGCAGCTTGTCAGAGTGGAACAGCAGCATTACATCTGGCATTGGTTGAGTGTGGAGTTATGCCTGGAGATATGGTTATCGTTCCTACACTTACATTTATTGCAGCAGTTAATCCGGTTCGATATCAGTTTGCAGAGCCAGTATTTATGGATTGTGATGATAGTTTGTGTATGGACCCAGTTAAGTTAAAAAAGTTCTGTGATACAGAATGTGAGTTACAGGATGATAAGTGTATACATAAGGCTTCTGGAAAACAGGTGAAAGCGGTCGTGGTGGTACATGTATTTGGTAATCTGGCGGATATGGAATCCATTATGGAGATTGCGGAGCAATATCATTTAAAGGTGATTGAAGATGCAACAGAGGCACTTGGTACACATTACACACAAGGAAAATATAACGGAAAATACGCGGGAACAATTGGTGACTTTGGTGCATATTCGTTTAATGGAAATAAAATTATTACGACAGGCGGCGGTGGTGCTGTAACCGGAAGAAATGCGGCTGAAGTAGAGCATATACGTTATCTTTCCACACAGGCAAAAGATGATGTACATTATTATATTCATCATGAAATAGGGTATAATTATCGAATGACAAATGTACAGGCAGCAATTGGTGTGGCACAGCTTGAGGAACTTGACGAGTTTATAAAACGTAAAAATAATAATTATAATCTTTATAAAGAATTGTTGGCAGATTTCCAGTGGGGAAGGTTGTTGACATTTCGTGAAGGAACACGTTCAAATTGCTGGTTTTATGCGTTAGAACTGTTTAACATCAAAAGTCAGGATGGATTACACCGTATTATTTCTGAATTACAGGAAAAAGGAGTACAGACGAGAGCAATTTGGGGACTGATCCATCAACAGAGACCATATCAGATGTCGGAGGCATTTGAAGTGGAAAAGGCAGAAAAATTTAGTCAGTGCATTATTAATCTGCCTTGTAGTACGCAGATCACAGCGGAAGAAATTGAGTATGTTGCTGCTTTGGTAAAGGAGATATGCGGCAGATAAAACGGAGGAACTATGGAAAATATCGTGTTGGTAGGTTCAGGCGGCTGCATGCGAGAAATTTTATGGCAGATATATGAAGGAAAGAATGCCAAAGAATGGAAAGTACTTGGATATGTGGATAATAAAAAAGCGGAAGGAAATGAAGATTGTTATGTCAGTGGCATATGTTGTCCGTATTTAGGGGATGATATGTGGTTATTGGAGCAAAAGAGCGAAATCAATGTTGCCATTACGGTCGGAAATCCTGGGTTACGCAGAAAAATTGTGCAGAAATTAAAGAAAAATGAATTTATAAAATTTCCAACACTTATACTTGGAAGTGCACAGGTATGTAAAGATATTGAAATGGGACAGGGATGTATAATCAGTACGGAATGCTGCATATCTACAAATGTAAAAATTGGCAATTTTGTATTTGTTAACATAGGGGGTATGATATGTCATGATGGAATAATTGGCGATTTTGTTACAATTAGTCCGAGAGCTGCACTTGCTGGAGCTGTAAGAGTTGGTGAAAACAGTGATATTGGTATGGGGACACATGTTATTCAGGGAATTGAGATAGGAAAGAACGTGGTGGTTGGAGCTGGCAGTGCTGTCATCCGAAATATTGCTGATGATTGTAAAGCAGTTGGTGTACCCACTAGAAATTTATAAGCCCAATCTATGAATGGGAGTTATAGAAAGCTGTTTGAGAAAACAAAAATGTCAGGAGAATATGATATGGAATCAACAAAAGTATTTGAAAGAGAGGTAGCCTTGCAGGATTTGTTGTGGAAAATCGTGCAGGATTGGAGACGCTTGCTTGCGTTTGCAGTGTTGTTTGCGATTTTACTGCCGTTTGGTTATCATTTTAAGGCACAAAGAGCTTATAATTCTGCATGTGCAGAGTATCAGAAGCAGATTGCTGCAATTGAATCAGGAGAGCAGGATTCTGTAAATGAAGCTGAGTTTACTGCAGAGGAGCTGCAACAGATAAATGATGCAAAATCTTTACAGAGTCTGTTAGACAGAAGCCGTCTGTATATGCAGAATTCTATTTATATGAATCTGAATGCGTATAAAGAAAATGTATTGATCATGGAGTATTATGTTGATTCCGATTATACGTTTAATTACACAGAGGATAACAGTGTAAATTATACGGATGCATTGGTGAGTGCTTATGGAAATTATGCACAGAACAGCGATCTGGCGCAGCAGATGATTGATAAATTATCACTGAGTGATGAAATCCGGTATGTGGAAGAACTGATCAGCGTGGATTCAGATTTATCAGGCAAAAGTTTCAGTGTGGAAGTAGCATATCCGGATGCATCCGTGCTATCTGATATTGCAGAAGTTGTAAAGGATTCATTGGATGCACAGACTCCGGTTTTCTCTAAAAGTATTGGAAGTCATTCTTTGAAATTACTTTCAGAAGAAACTACAGTACGTACAGATGATAAGCTGATCAACGCACAGCAGGATTACCAGACTATGGTCAATAATTACCGAAATCAGTTGAAAACGTTAAAAACCGGAATGTCCAATGCACAGTTGGAGGCACTTGGAGATGCGGTGATAGACGAGGAAGAAACAGATGAGGGCAGTATGACAAATGCCACACCTGTGGAACCTGTTAAACCGGGATTTAGCACAAAATACCTAGTATTAGGTTTTGCTCTTGGCGTTATTTTATCCGCTATGTGGAGTGTATGTCAGGTATTATTTGCTGGCAGACTGCAGAATACAGCAGAGGTGTTTGATGTTTATGGAGTGCGTCTGTTTGGATCGGTTCAGACTGCCAGTAAAAAAACAGGAATTGATGCATTTCTTCTTAAATTAAAAAATCGTAACCGGAAACAGATGACAGAGGATGAACAGCTTGAGATGATTGCTTCTAATATTGAGCTGGTTTGCAAAAATGATAGCTTGCAGCAAATCTACCTTACCGGAAGTGAGTGGGAAAAATTAGATTCACAGTTGCGTGATAAGATATCGGAGGCTCTTTCCAAAACGGGTATAAAAGTTATGATTGGTGGAAATGTTTGCTATGATATGAAGTCTATGCGCAGTGCAAACGAGATTCATAATGTAGTGCTGATCGAGCAGGTTGGTGTGTCTGCCTATAAGGAAATCGAACAGGAGATCCGGCTGCTTGGTGAGCAGGGCGTGAAGGTGTTAGGATGCGTTGGTGTGGCTTAGAACATTTTTACGCGGATTTTTACATGGTGTAGTAATAGGGACTTCCAAGATGGGAGTCCCTGTGTTATAATAAAACAAATTACAAATGCAATCGAAAGTGCAATAAATATACGGAAAAGATAAGTCGATTTGTAGACGGAAGTTTATAAATTAGGTGGGATGAAGATGTTTGCGTGTGAGTTAAAATGTGAAGCAGAGGAACTGATAAATGTATATGATATGGTATCGTTTTGCTATGATTATTTAATGGATCATGTATCGAATGAGGCGAATTTTATTGCATGTTATATATTGGAAAATGAAAATACATCTGTTTCTAATGTAAATCTGAAGAAGTTAGGGCATTTTCAGGATGATGTTAGAAAGATATTAAGAAATCAGGAAGATAAAGGCTGGATGTTTGATCAATGTGTCGGGAAAATAGCCAAATTATCTGAGAAAATAGAAAATAACATGAAAGATTTTGGGGACACTGAGCTAAATAATGCAACGATACCGTTTTTTATTTTAATGGCAGTCAATGTGTATATTCCAGAAAAAAGAGACATAATTACAGAGTCGGGTCCGTTAAATAAGGGATATCAGAAAAACACATATGTTTGTTTGAATATAAATCATGATTTATTGCAGCAGGCAGCATATGAATTGGATTTTGGAGATACGATTGAAAGCGAAACAATACGAAAACAATTGAATCATCTGCATATTTTGAAAAAAAGTGAATTGCCAGAAAATGCAGAGCCTTTGAAGATTGTTCAGATGAGAATCAGAGACAGTGATTTGACGAAAAAGAAAATAGTTGAAAGTAAGAAATTAAAAATTGCAGTGATTCCCTTTTCAAGAGAAAAAATGTTAGAATTTCCTGCGATAACAGGTGCGGCTTTTCGTGTTGTATACAATGACTGGCATAAGAGCAATGGTGTGAACTGGGCATTAAGATTACTGGAAAAAGCTATAAAAGAACGTGCCAATATCATCATTTTTCCTGAATATATCTGTGACAGCAGTATACAGGATGAGATACAAAAATACCTGAGAGATCAGACGCTTAATAATCCGAAAAAGATGAAAAATTTATTTTTAGTCATTGCAGGAACAGCATGGACAGCGGATGACAACAATGTATCGGTTTTGTATCGATTTGATGGAATGGAGTTTGGAAAACAATATAAGTGTGAACAATTCTCTAATTTAAGGAATGAAAACAGGCCAATGATGGAAGGACTTGCAAATCCAGGAAAAGAAAGCATCATGGTAGATATTGATGGGATTGGGAAAATTATGGTTGCCATTTGCAGAGATATATCCAACCGGGAGGGGGCAAAAAGAATGACGGAGATATTCAAACCTCAATTTTTGCTTGTGCCCGCATGGAGTCCGTCGGTTCATAAAGGATTTCGCGAACAATTAAAAGAAGTAGTCAATTTTAATTATCATACGTGCAGCGTTGTTTGTAATTGTTGTGAATCATTAGAAATAAAAGGATTTAAAGGATTTAAAGAAGAAAATGGAATCGCAGTCTTTCCGTATAAAGAAGGTTCGGTGGTAATTGGAAAGGAGAAGATGCTATGCAGAGAAAAAAACAAATGTACAGAAAAGTGTCAGGAAGGAGGCTGTCTATTCATGGTGGAGTGTGATTTTTTGACAGAATCAGTTCAAAAAGGTCAATTGATAAGAAAAATAAAACATGTTTATCTGGATTAAAAACGTTGCATTTAATACATAATAACTATATAATATAATAAACTATGTCTAAACAATTTAGAGGAATGTGATATGGGATTAAGTCGTTTGAGAAATATTTCAAAAGGAATTTTACAATTGATATGTAATAAGAAACATCTTGATGAAGAAATGGTTCATATATATATAGAGGGGTTGGTAGATGCTTTGGAAGATCAGGCAGATAAATTACCAACTCCTTGTATTAAACTTATGGAAAATATAGAGGAGATATGGGACTTTCGTCAATTTGAAGAGATATCGAAAGAGGAAGCTTTTTTATTCGGAAGTATTTGGGGAACTTCAAAGTTAATGAAGAAAAAAATAGCAAGAACTAAAAGAAGAAGTGACTTATCTGATTTAGTACATTCATATATCAAATATAAATGGATTTTTAAGGAAATTTCGGCTAAACCGGGAATTATGCACAAGGAGTTGGCGCATAAGGGAGGAATGAGTGCATCATTATTGACGCAGACGCTATCCGGGATGATAAAAAATCAATTTATAACATATAACCATTTAGGAAGAGAGAAACATTATTATTTGCTGGAAACGGGAGAAAAACTTTATCAAAATATGAA
This sequence comes from Roseburia sp. OF03-24, assembly GCF_003463035.1. Classification (NCBI taxonomy): domain Bacteria; kingdom Bacillati; phylum Bacillota; class Clostridia; order Lachnospirales; family Lachnospiraceae; genus Roseburia; species Roseburia sp. OF03-24. Next base: position 117,956 of record NZ_QSCK01000009.1, read on the forward strand.
GGAAGAGGAAAATCAAAAGGAGGTTCAGGCAGAAACATCAGTTACAGCTTTAAGTATAGGTTCGATGCAGGTTCAAAAGGAAACTCCAGTTTTTAAAGAGACACAATTTGATAATGTCATGCAGAGAGGTAATCTAGAGATTTATGGTTTGGTGGTGGCAGCAGCAAAAAAAGATAGTTTTAATAATTATCCAAGTTCCATGTTCGATAGTTTAACTTTGCAAAATGCAGGCAATATATTCCAAAATAAAGTTAGTAATTCCTGAGAAAGGAGAAAACAGATGTCAACATATGACGGCGAATTTGTTATAAAGTGCAATTCATATTTGCAGGATGTAAAAGGGGAAGAATATAATATTGCAGCAGCAATATATAGAATGATTTTGCAAGATGGTAACCAATATAAAGCATTTCAATATTTTTTGGAAAATGCGGATGATATTGATTCTTCGGAAAGTCAAGAAGCGGATGAATATTTTAGAGTAGCTGAAATTAATCAATTGGAAAAAAAGTATGGAAAACTGGTAGAGGGAATCATTGATAAGTTAATTAGTAAACATTTGGAAGAGGATGAGTTTTATAAAGAATTATGGAATAAGATTGTAAAAACAGATAGTGAGTTTGAGAAAGAAGAAGAGAAAATTTTTGCATTGTATAAAATTTGGGAAGATAACAGGATTCCTTATTTTAAACTGGATGATGGATTGAAGATGCAGAATGAGAAATTCAAAGAAATAATATCTGAAAAGAATCTTGAAATCAAGAAAGCGGCGTTTATACTTAATTCAGAATATGATCAAAGGACAGAAAAAAGCAGTTTGTTATTAGAACTCATTAAATCATGTGAAAATGAACAAGAAATGGCGGTTTTACTGGCAGTTATATTAGATATAGATGAAACCAGGGCAGTAAAAAATGTGATAAATATATTGAAAGATCTGAGTTAGGTATATAGGGGATAGAAGAGAAAGTATAGATAAAATTGTCATATTAGCTGAATTTATGTTATATGTAAATTGGGTTGATATGGCAGTTTTTCTATTTTGGGAGGTGCAATCAATATATGGAAAATCGATTAAAAGAGATATGTTCCGTTAATTCAGAAATGCAGGAAAAGTATTATCTTTATTGTCAGATTAAAAAGTCATTAACCGAAAGACTTCGTACAGTTCCAGCATATTTTCCTCATTTCAGTATTCATGATGCAAGTCATTCAGCAAATATTATCAAGTATCTGAGTATGCTTCTCGGCAGGGATAACATTGAAAAGTTGTCAGTATCGGATCTTTTGGTGTTATGTGTAGCTGCCTATGCACATGATATAAGCATGTCTGTCTCATATGAAATGATCCATGAAAAAATGACATCGGATGAGTGGAAAGAAACATTAAAAAAATATACAAGCTCCCAGCAGGAGGATTTGGCAGATATTGCAGAACGTCTATTGCGTTTCCCGGAAGTAAAAAAAGATGTGATTGCATTGGATGTATATTCGGATGTTCTTTATGTCATTGAGGAAAACTTTCGTGCTGAACATGCAAAAAGAAGCGCAGAAGAAATTCTGGAGAATGGAGATCTGGAAAAACTATTTGGAATCAGAATGAGAAATATTTTAGCGGAAGTCTGCCGTTTGCATGGATGTGGTATTTCTGATGTGATGGATCTTCCATACGAGGAAAATGGTATTTTCGATGACTATATACATCCGCGCTTTGATGCTGCTTTGTTAGCTTTGGGAGATCTGCTTGATATGGATACCGGAAGGTTTGACAAAGAGTTTTTGAGAGTGGCAGCACCAATGCCGAAACTGTCAGAAATTCACAAAGAAAAACATGAAAGTATTACGCATTTTTTAGTGAAAAACGGGATGATTGAAATAAAGTCAAATTGTAAATCTTTAGAGGTTTACAGGGCAATGCGTGACTGGATCGACTGGATAAGACAAAGTACTGAATTTATGAGTGTTCATTGGAGTGAGATAGCACCAGAGAAAATAGCAGGAGCTCCATATTTAAATGAATCTGAAATTTTATTAAACAATGATGTAAAATGGGTCGAATTTGCAGATTTGAAATTTGAAATTTCGACAAAGCACGCATTGAAGCTATTAGGTGGTACAAATCTGTACAAAAGTAAATATGTGTTTGTCAGGGAAGTTATACAAAATGCCGTAGATGCTACCATGAAAAGGATCTATCTGACATATTTAGAGCAATATGATGGAGACAAGGAAAATAAAGATGACAGATTTTTAAAATGGCTGGTTCATGAGGGGAAAGAGATCATAAATGATTCTGCAATTCATGTGACATTATCGATTGAGAATAAAAGAGTAAAATTTGTGATTGAAGACAAGGGGATTGGAATCAGTAAGGATGATGTTAAAAGAATTGCGAGCGTAGAAGGAAAATCAGATGACGAAAGGAATTTTATACACACAATGCCGGAATTTTTCAGACCTTCCGGTACATTTGGAATAGGTCTGCAGTCTATTTTTATAGTGGCAGATGAATTTGAAATGATCACAAGGACAGAATCTGAGAAAACAAAAAAGATCACATTTCAAAATGCAAAAGATGGCAGAGGCTATATTACAGTATCTGATTGTGAAAAACGTAATTTTGTTGGTACGACGTTGATCGTTTATTTAAATCAGAATTACTTTACACAGGAAGATCTTGGAATAAATGATTTTGGATTTAAAGTACGTCCAAGAGAGGAATTGATTTATCGTAGTCTGGTGTCAGAGGTAAATAATCTGGACTCAGAGATTCCTGCAATAAAAATGCAGCAGCAGAAGGAAGAATATATACCGGTAATTATTGAAAATCAGGTAAAAGAATTCGCTGAATATGTGCCCAAAATAATATTACAATATGACAGTTTGTTTGCAGATAAATTATTTGTGAAAAACGATTATTTAGAAATCATATGTATGGAATCGAGTATTAGCTATCGTTATTTTGATAGAAAACATTGTTGTATATTTAATGCATTTTTATGTTCAAATCATGATGATAAAAACAAATTAAGTTCAAGAGAGAAACTTAGAAGTTACTCTAATTACGGGCGGACAATTTTTTATAAAAATTCGTATATAGAATCTGATTTCGATCATGGTTATGAATCTGGCAGGGATAGATTTCACAGCTATTTGGATTATAGTATTAATTTGCTGTCGGGTAATTCGGAGGATGTTCTGACACTTGAAAGAAGAGGAATAAAAGAAAAATTTAAATCACAGTTGGATGATTTGATACGACAGGAATCGGGAATTTTTATAAGACATGTGGTAGATGACCTTTTGACGAGACATGAAATTATAAAACCCTCTTTGCTACTTATTGTGTATCAGGAGGCAAGAGGATATGGGTACAGGTTTCAGGAATTAAGTGAGGAATATAAAAAAGAATTACAGAGTTTGATAATTGGGGGATATCAATGTTTTGAAAATGAAGAAAATCAGAAAAATGAATTTTGTCCTACTGCATATGAACTGATTGATAAAGAACTTTTCTTTGTTAGAAGATATGATGAAAAGGATGATGTTGCATGTACAAGCAAAGTAACGGATAAGAAATTTACAGATATTATGAAAGAACCCAATGTAATACTGCTTAATATGCGGAATAATAGAGACTATGATCATCCGTTGAATCATAAAATAAAAAAACAGTTTATATATAATATAAATGATATTTTATATGAAGTATGTGTGGCGGTGCCGTTTCTTAGACAAAATAACGATCCTTATGAAAGAGATTCATTCTTTAAACTGGAACAGTTTTTAAAGTTTTTATTTACAAATCGAAGATGTATATATGCATGGCCAGAATATAAAAATCTCCAGACCTATATCAATTTAGGAATCAGAAAATATGGACATACAGTTGAAAAACAAGTTGAAATGCAGCTTAATACAGAAATTCAGACACTACTGAAAAATGAATTGTTGGAGCGGGGATATATAGTGAATTGCTGTGACAGGTATTTGTCACAGATCGTTGAGTCGAAAGATTATCAGGATAATTTAAAGTATATTTTGGCCGAATGTAATAATTCAACAGGCGATCTGGAAGAAATGTATCAAAAACTCTGGCAGGATGAATTAAAACTTTTGGAAGATGAAAGGTTTAAGGAGGTTACTAAAATTATAATAAAAAATATCGGAAATAGCGGAGTTCCAAATAGCGGAGATGTTTTTGGAGGTTATTTTGTAATGTAAAAATAAGCAGTATTCTACTCAGTTATTAGGCGATAAAATTGAACTTTTAAGATATTTTGGAGAATAATTCGATGAATATACTTGTGATTGGAAATGGATTTGATCTGGCTCATAAGCTGCCTACAAGATATAATGATTTTCTTGGATTTGTTGAGCGTTTCTTAAATATTATCAATACACCGCAGATATTGCAGCAGGGAGAATTAAAGAATACTGAAAAGACTGTGTATAAATATATCGATCATCTTATTTTTAACGAACAGCAGCTTTGCAAAGAGTTAGAACAGCTCGTAAAAGATAATATATGGATAGAATATTTTCTTCAGAATCCGATGTACCAGAAGGAAAATTGGATTGACTTTGAAAACGAGATAAGCAAAGTAATTCAGTCTCTTGATCAGGATATGTTTTTTAAGGATGGGGAAAAAAGTGAATTGTCGGAGAAAATGCAGGATTTATCCAATCCTTTTTTGCACAAAAAGTATTCTAAATATACGGCAGCTATGAGAACTGCAAGTGCATTGACGCATGGTAAAGGTGAAAGCATTACCTATAAAGAAATCAGAGACCGGTTATACAATGATCTGAATAAATTGATTCGGGCATTAGAAATTTATCTGACGGATTATGTGGAAAAAGAGGAATGTAGTTGTGTTTTACCGGATATACAGGAAATTGTAAAAGAAAATGTTAAAGGGGCAGACGGGGAGGAGCAGATAAAATATTGTAAAGTGTTGTCTTTTAATTATACCAATACATATGAACGGCTTTATGTGGATAAACAGCAGATACAAAATAGCATTGATTATATCCATGGCAAGGCAAAACTCTTTAATACCGTGGAAAACAATAATATGGTTCTTGGGATTGATGAGTATCTTACGGATGAAAGAAAAGACCGGGAAACAGAGTTTATTGCTTTTAAGAAATTTTATCAGAGAATTTATAAAGAGACTGGATGTAAATATAAGGATTGGGTGGAGACAATTCGGGAAGAATATGATGATTTTTTACAGGAAAAGGAGAGAATAATCAATCGGGCAAATGAATATGTGGGGAATGATGTACAATGTATGATGCATCGTTTGCAGGCATCAGCAGTTCGAGATCAGAAATGTAAAATGCATAACGTATATATTTTTGGACATTCCCTTGATATAACAGATAAAGATATTTTAAGAGAACTTATCCTGAATGAGAATGTATATACCACAATATTTTATCTCAATCGGGATGTGATGGGACAGCAGATAGCGAATCTTGTTAAGATTATAGGACAGGATGAGCTGATACGAAGAACAGGTGGAAAAAGTAAGACAATAGAATTTAAACAGCAGAGAGAATGTTAAAAAATTATAAGAACTTTAAAGAAGAAATAGTAATAGATTTTCAGGGCATTTCAGGGTATCAATTTAGTCAGGATTGCATTACAGATGGAATTATCAGTAAAATGCTGATCTATGGACGAAATGCAACGGGTAAAACAAATTTGGGCAGAGCATTGACGGATATAAAAAAAACAATGCTTGGCATAGGATACTATCTGGGAAAACGGGAAATTTTAAATGCTGATTCAACAGAAGATTCTGCGAGATTTACTTATGAATTTAAATTTGGAGAACAGACATTAGTATACCAGTATGCTAAATTTTCGGATCAGGATTTAAAAGAAGAAAAATTGATAATTGATAATCAGCTCATTTTTGAATGTGACTTTGAACAAAAAAATATAATTTTGAAAACCTGAATTATATAAATGCTGAGAGCGCTAATATAGATCGATATATACAGTCTATGGATTTGGAAGGCATGGAAAATGAAATCCCGGAACCTGTATTACCGTTTCTTAGATGGTTGATTAGCAATGTAGCGTTGGAAAATGATTCTATTTTATTAAAGTTGGGAAGTTATGTCAGACGAATGACAGATATTTCAGCAAGTAATGTTATGGCATATTCTCCTATGAGAGTGAAGGATAGTTTCTATGAAGCTTTAGAAGAACCAGACAGATTAAAAGATTTAGAAGATTTTCTGAATGGTATGGGGATTATATGTAAGCTGGTATTAAAAAAACTGCCGGATGGACAAAGAGAATTGTATTTTTCTCATGAAAAATTAGTACCTTTTTATGAAACTGTTTCAAGTGGAACACTGGCATTAGTTGATATGTATCGTAGATTGATTCCAAAAGCATGGACTCCATCTTTTATATATCTGGATGAGTTTGATGCATTTTATCATTATGAAATGTCCGAAAATGTGATGAATTTTCTCAAGAAAAAATATCCTAAATGTCAGATTATTATGACTTCTCATAATACGAATTTAATGACAAACAGACTTATGAGACCGGATTGCTTGTTTATATTATCCAGAACAGGTACATTGACTTCACTTTGCAATGCCACAGAAAGAGAATTGAGAGAAGGACATAATCTCGAAAAAATGTATATCAGTGGGGAGTGAATAATCTTGGGGTGATTGAGCCACCTGTCCGGTGCGATTGAGCCACGCTTCCGTTTTATAGTGAGCCATCATTCCGGTACGGTTGAGCCACACTGTCTTATAATAGATTCATACACAAACATTGTGTAAATCTATTATAAGGAGGTCGCTACAATGACCAAATACCGTGAAATCCTAAGATTAGCTGGCTTGGGATTTAGTAACCGGAACATTGCATTAAGTGTTCCTTGTTCAAGAAATACTGTCGCTAAAGTCTTGAAGCGAGCACAGGAGTTGAATCTGTGCTGGCCTTTACAAGACAATCAAACAGACAAAGTACTTGAAAAATTATTTTATCCCCAATTAAACAATCATCCTCAGAAACGGATGCCTGACTATGATTACATCCGCAAGGAGCTGCTTCGCAACGGTGTAAGCAAAAAACTTCTATGGACGGAATACATGGAGGATTGCCGTGCCAACGGTGAAGAACCACTCATGTATTCACAGTTCTGCTATCACATCCAACAGGATGAGCAGAAGCATCGTGCTACCATGCATATCAACCGTAAACCCGGTGAACAGGTTGAAGTTGACTGGGCAGGTGATCCTGCAACAGTCATTGATCCTGATACCGGCGAAATCATCAAAGCATACATATTTGTCGGTGTAATGACTTACAGCCAGTATGCATACGTGGAAGCATTTCTGGACATGAAACAGAAATCATGGATCAATGCACATGTCCATATGTACGAATATTTTGGTGGTGTCGCCAGAATCCTCGTACCGGATAACTGCAAAACTGCAGTTGTTCACAATGGCGGATGGAAAGACCAGCAGATCAATGAAACGTAAGTACGTAATCATCTGTACCTTGACTTTTTAAAAATGCCGCCCATCAGGGCGTCACATTTTATTTCTTCTTTTTGGTTCGAAATCCTTCCGGTAATTCAT
>NZ_QSCK01000090.1:0-749 GCF_003463035.1 Roseburia sp. OF03-24
CACTGGCTGAACTGGACTGGTAATTATACCGGAGGTTCCGGTGGAGACCAGATCGTGGATACAAAGAAATTTACATTCACAATGCCGGCAGGAAACGTTACAATGACAGCCAGTGCAGAAGCAAATAGATATACGATCCATTTTGATCCAAACGGCGGAGCCGGACATATCGACGATATCGAAACCACGTATGATACCGATGTGACACTGCCGGATGTATGGAATGCAGATGGAACAGCAGCCTATGTAAAATATACACTCGATGGTCAGAATGTGACAGATGGTGTCATTTCCGGGGCAATTCCAAAAGCAATGATGGCAGGATATGAAGAAGAAGAGGAAGACACTGAGATCGAAGACACTGAAATTGAAGATGCCGAAAGTGACGATGTAGAAAACAATGACACTGAAATCGAAAATGCTGAAACCGAAGATGATGCAAATTCAGTTATCGATGACGAAGATACCGGAAAAGATGGTAATGATGCGGATATAGCAGATGTATCGAAATCCGTGGACGATATGGATGAATCAGGCATGGAAGATAATTCTGATGAAGCTGCAGAAACACAAGCGGATTCTGATGATACAGACGCTGCAGATGAAACAGATCTCAGCGGAGATGCTATGCTGGAAAAAAGGACAGAAGATGATGCAGTCGATATGGATGCTTTAAAAGACGCAGATCTGGATAAAACTGAGGAAGATAAGAAAGCCGAAGCACCAAAGAAAAAGGTATATGCATCCAT
>NZ_QSCK01000091.1:0-319 GCF_003463035.1 Roseburia sp. OF03-24
ACTCCAATCTTCTTCTTTTTATTTTTTCTTCATTTCCTATGTCCAATCTAAAAAATGAAAAAATTTCATCATCATTTTTTTTAAATCCTGCCATACAATCAGGATGATTTAGAGTTGTATTTATTTTATATAATTTTAATGACATTTTATCACTCCTTTTTTTAAATTTTTTTTAACTTCGCTTTGTAACATTCTAATTTCTTTTTGAATTTTCCTCTTTCCCCAATTGTTTTCTTTAGCAAGCATGCTAATTGTATCCAATTCTTGACTAATATATTGATTGTACTCACTATGAACATTGTTCCATCCCACATGAAGA
>NZ_QSCK01000091.1:329-746 GCF_003463035.1 Roseburia sp. OF03-24
AAGAGAACTATTCGGATTTACTAAATCTATTCCCTGTGCCACAGGCAAGTAGGTCATATTGGTTGCACCATTAACATTCATTCCAGCTTCTTGAGGTATAGAATACTTATTCCAAACACTAACTGGAATAAGATGATGACGTTGCCATCCTTTTCTAGTAGTCATCCACGATGGCATTCTGCCTAAACCAAATGGATCAAGCTCACACAATGTATCATAAACATATCCATACAGAGTTGGATTACCACCTGCCAATCCAATCGGATCATGCTGCGTATAACATCCTTCCTCTGGCGAATAATACCGGAAACGATTATAATACAATCCCGTCTCTTCATCCTCATACTGCCCCTGGAAACGGAATGGAATTAAATTCTTTTCACCTAATGCTTCCTCCGTTTTTACACGCCCATAGAT
>NZ_QSCK01000092.1:0-715 GCF_003463035.1 Roseburia sp. OF03-24
TTTCCATTTACCGGAATCCGTTGGTGGAAGTCAATTCCATCATAACGCTTTAATGCAGTTTCATTTCTTCGCTTCGCAAGATACATTTCACGGCGTTTCCTTCCTGCATCTGCCTGAATCCGGTTTCGTTCCTGCAGACGTCCCGTTTCTCTTCTGTTCCGTTCTCCGGCTATGCCCTCTTTAAAGTCTTTTACATTCTGTTCCATTGCTTTTCGGTGCAGTCCTGCCTGATATTTTATTTCAGTCGGTGTATTCTTTACATTTTCCTTTACCAGATTCATACGATCCTTCAGGCGCTTTCCGGAATCCATAACCATACCGACACGTTTTCCGGCTTTTGTACCTGCCGACGGCATTTTATCAGCCTGGTAGATCGTAGTCCATTCACTTTCCGATCTTCTTCCGTCGTTTTTAGACGCATTTTCATTATTTCCAACTGGATTCCTTACAGGTTCGTTTGCAGATTCTCCCACAGGTTTTCTTACAGGCTTACTGCCACTATTATTTGTATGTGATGATGCCCTCTGTGAATTGCTTTCACCTGAAGGCGCCGGTTCATTTCCAGAACTGCTTCCAGCATTTCCACCTGTACCGCCGCCAGTTCCATTTCCTGCACTTCTGCTTACTGCAGCACGTCTGCCGCCAGAATAATACCTTCGTCCAAACAATTTTCTCATAACCATATATCTTCCCATGCTCTTTAAGAAACGACCAC
>NZ_QSCK01000093.1:0-703 GCF_003463035.1 Roseburia sp. OF03-24
GTTTTGGTATCTCCACTCTCCGTACTGGCTGAGGTTTATACTTTCTTGTCCTCAGCTGCTCCTTAATGATTTCGCCGTTCTTTGCAAGATGTTCCTTAAGTTCTGTGCACTTCATTCCGTCCACTCCCTCTGCACCTTTGTTTCGTACGACCTGCAGATATGCTCTGTTGAGGTTATCGCTAGATAATATCTGCTCCATTAGACTACTTGTGTCCATGCGTTCTTTCCTTTCCGTCTCGCTTGATTTGACCATCTTTTACCCGATTGGTTACGGCAGATGTTATCTCTTCTGCAATACGAGACATACTCAAACTTATTGATTGTTCGCCCCTTTGCTCCATCTCTATTACAGAGACTTCTTCACTACTATGGGCTCGGCTGACTTCTCACAGTTCGTTGTTACTAGGCTAATGAAACCCCTGTGAGACCTCCACGCTTAAGGTGCACGCTCTTTCCTCTCATCTATCCGCCACATTTACTCGTACTTCCAGCAACTTTAGGACTTCATCTCTTTTGGCAGACTTATCCGTATTTCCGAGCCTTATATGTGATTTCTGTCCGTCGGACCAAGAGTTTGCTTACAGCTTCCTTCAGATTCCACCTCACGATGGACACCCTTGCTGTTCTGCTATACACTTCCTCGTTGCCTAGGCGTGTTCGGGACTTTCACCCATTAGAGCGCGCCCATGGCGCGCAAACCAAA
>NZ_QSCK01000094.1:0-688 GCF_003463035.1 Roseburia sp. OF03-24
TTTCCATTTACCGGAATCCGTTGGTGGAAGTCAATTCCATCATAACGTTTTAGCGCAGTTTCGCTTCTTCGTTTTGCAAGATACATCTCACGGCGTTTCCTTCCTGCATCTGCCTGAATCCGGTTTTGCTCCTGCAGACGTCCCGTTTCTCTTCTGTTCCGTTCTCCAGCTATGCCCTCTTTAAAGTCTTTTACATTCTGTTCCATTGCTTTCCGATGCAGTCCTGCCTGGTATTTTATTTCAGTCGGTGTATTCTTTACATTATCTTTCACCATGCCAAAACGTTCTTTTAAGCGTTTTCCGGAATCCATAACCATACCGACACGTTTTCCGGCTTTTGTACCTGCAGACTGTGTTTTACTGCCGTAAGATACTGTCGTTCTTTCATTTTCAGACGATCCATTGTTTTCCGTCCCATTCACATTCTCATTTGTCCGAGCCGGTTCCCTTACAGGTTTGTTATTGCTGTTATTCGTATGTGACGGCGCCTTCTGTGAATCATTTCCACCTGAAGGTGCTGTTGTATCTTTAGAATCATCTCCGGTATTTCCACCTGTTCCACCGCCAGTTCCATTGCCGGCACCTGCATTCCTGCTTACTGCAGCACGTCTTCCTCCCGAAGAATATCTTCGTCCAAACAGTTTTCTCATAACCATATATCTTCCCATGCTCTTTAAGAAACGACCAC
>NZ_QSCK01000095.1:0-686 GCF_003463035.1 Roseburia sp. OF03-24
GAACAGACAGAAAATATGAAGACACCGCGGGAGCGGAATAATATAGACGCAGTATTACAGGCAAGTGTCAGTGCGAATTATGAAATATATCAGAAGGTAAGGAGGGCGAATGGTATGTGCGAAGCATTACGGGAATTAATGAAAGATGAAATAGAGCAGGATGTAGCAAGAGGAGAAGCGAGAGGAGAAGCGCGTGGAATTATTGACACATGCTATGATCTTGGATTGAAGGAAGACGCAATTTTGGAGCGCTTGCAGAAAAAATTGAACATATCACTAAAGACTGCGCAGGAATACCTAAAGACTTTCGGAAAGCAGATGATATAAGTTAAACGTACACATTTTCGGGAAAACGATCATATTTTATAGATATGTTGTAAAATAGTGTTTTTCCACGAATATGTATAAAAATAAAGCATTACATTCTAACAAAATCTATTAGGCAAACTGTGAGAAATTATCTCACAACATAAGCCGTTTCAAAACAAATCAAAACCACGTTAAGGCTGCTTATCAACATACGAGTCACCACGTCGGATATCAGAATTTTCAATGCTTTTAAATCACCAGCCAAATAAAAGAAAAAGCAGGGAGAATTCGAAAATATCACGCGACTCTCCCGAACAAAAGGGAGGAAACGATTATCGCGCAAAAGACAAAGAAATCGTCATCAGACAAAGCCAAAA
>NZ_QSCK01000096.1:0-681 GCF_003463035.1 Roseburia sp. OF03-24
AATCGAGTAGGAGGGAAATCTGAGTGATTTCCCGACCTCTCACACCACCGTGCGTACCGTTCGGTACACGGCGGTTCAGTCAACTTAACAAGTAACACACCTTTCGGTGTAGTAATCTAACATTGAGATTAATCCAAAACGGGTTAGTCTTTCTTTTGTAACGGCTACATTCATGGCACCGCCTTGACAGCAGTGTGCGATTCTCGCACCATTATAAGCCGTTGAGTACGCTAGTTTCTTATATACCCCTAGCTTTATTAAGTTCTTCGCGCGATTCTGTGGAGTTTTCCAATGTTTCCATATACACATGCGCAATCGAAATCTTATGCTTTGGTCGAGCGTGGCACATAACACCTTCATACTACCTATTTTAAAGTAGTTAATCCACCCTCTGATAAGCTGATTAAGTTTCTCAACCTTATAGCTGTTACTAACGCCCCAGCTACGACAAGTGAGTTCTTTCATTCGCCTCTTGAACTTTGCTACTGATTTTGCATGTGGTTTTGCCTTAAATTGGTGTGCTCTTGAATCAAAGTAGAATCCGAAACCCAGATATTTCAATCCTCTTGGTCTATCTACTTTGCTCTTGGTCATGTTAACTTTGAGTCCTAGTTTCTCTTCAATAAAACGAGATATGTTTCTCATTACACGATTGGCAGACATTTCGCTTCCGACCATAAT
>NZ_QSCK01000097.1:0-630 GCF_003463035.1 Roseburia sp. OF03-24
TCTATATTATTCCGCTCCCGCGGTGTCTTCATATTTTCTGTCTGTTCTAAAAACTTCCTGATATCCTCTATATCGGCATTTGCAGATAAGATTCTTAGGCTGCTGTGCATAGTCCGGTTCAACCTGCTGATCACCACAATCTGCACCGGGAATAAAATGTTCCCGCTCACGTAATAAATACCTGGATATTTTTCTTCCAGTACATATCCTTTTCGTTCTAATTCAAAAAACAGTTCTCTTGGATATGCTTCACGGAACAATGACACGGTCAGTTCGTCCGCCGGGATTTCATCGATTGTTTTCCCATATCCTTTATAAAGGCAGGCATATCCAAGTGTTTTGTAAAGAGTGTCTATCGACAGTTCATCTCCCGGTCCTTTGTATTCTAACACATTGTACTTTCGCATGATATGACCGATTTCATTTTTCATCACTTTGTCTGCATTTTCTTCTTTTATGATCAAAAGATCGATACGGATCGGTTCCTTACTCAAATGGTACTCCGATATTAAATCCAGTTCCTCGATGTTTTCTTTTAGTTCGAGTTCCGCTGCTGCATAAAACGCAGGATGCCACTGGATCTTTTTGGCTTTGTCTGATGACGATTTCTTTGTCTTTTGCGCGATAATC
>NZ_QSCK01000098.1:0-584 GCF_003463035.1 Roseburia sp. OF03-24
TTCCGTCCTGTGTATTTATATTTTCATTTTGAAAATACCGTGGTAAAAAAATGAACTGCAAGGTAATCAGAGATTCCAAGCAGTTCATTTTTCCGACTATCAAAATTAATTTTGATAGTTTTCATACTTATTCAATTTTCCTTGCTGTTTAAAGTTTGGTTACAAAACCATTTTTTTCAGCATCTTCATCCATGTCTTTTCCTGTTACGCAACCCGTAACATACTTACTAAAAGAAGTTGTTTTGTCGCTTACCGTCACTTTCCACGAATAGCTCCAACGTCCATCCGCTGTTTTTAAAGTGATAACAGTTGATCCTCTCCCAATAACCTCAAGACGTTCATCTTCCGTTACTCTTAATACATTTTCATTGCTACTGGTCATGATAATCTTATTATTGCCTGCAATAGTATAATCATAATCACTTGATGCTGCTACCTTTTTATCTGCGGAGAAAAATTCTGTTGCAAAAGGCATACTTCTATTTTCAATCGTTCCATCCTCATTTTTCTTAACATAGTACTTGATATTATCGTACCTATCAAATCCCACTGCCAGTACCATGTCATTTTTCTTGACAGTTACC
>NZ_QSCK01000099.1:0-545 GCF_003463035.1 Roseburia sp. OF03-24
CTTTGTAAAACAGTTATTAAATTATTTATCAGTCAGACAAACTTGAATTTATAGTCCTCTCAAAACCAATTTGCTTTTTCTTCTCGAAATACGGGAATATCACTATCTCGATATGGATTGTAATTATGAAGATTGCAACCAAACTCTTTTAATGATTTTATTTTGTTATCCTGTGTCCATACAATTAAAGATATTCCGTCAAATTCTTCAACATTTCCATTATTCATTTTGTTTTTAAAATACCACTCCACGATTGTTTGATTGCCTTGATGAAAAAATTGCTTAATCTCCCAGACAAGAACACTTCCACGTGTATTCCATTCGTCAAACCAGTGCTTTACCGTTTTGCGGTTTTCATATTTAGGACTCCAACTCTCAGTATATACAACATCATCTGTAAAAATATTGTCAATTCCTAAATCTGCTTTCTTAATCCACATATCAAACCATAATCGGATAATTTTTTCTCTCTCGTTCATAAAGCACCTCCACAACTTCCGATTGAACAAAATCGCTGCGCGATGGCCTGCCAAGGCTGTGGCGCA